>DDSQ01000074.1:0-21698 GCA_002343845.1 Planctomycetes bacterium UBA2386
GACTACGACTACGAACGCCACGTCGGCGGCGTCGTCTACCCGTTCCTGCGCGGCGTCGAGGCCGGCACCGACCGCGGCCTGTTCGTCGACCGCGTTCCCGCCGACCTGATCGCGGCCCTCGACGACTGGCTGACGGGCAGCCGGAGGGAGCTGCGATGAACGCCGAACTGCCTTCGCTCGGCGCCCTGCTCGGCAAGGCGCTCGCAGCCCGCGCGCCGACCGGCGATCGCCCACTGCTCGCTGCGACCGTGCAGTTGCTGCTGGACGAACGGGCGAACGGCCACGTCTGCCTCGCCCTGGCGGAACACGCGGGCACCCGCGCGCCGGGCGGCTCGCTGTTCCCGCCGGTCGAGGCGTGGACCACCGCCCTGCGCGCGACGGGGGTGTGTGCTGCCGCCACCGACGGCCTCGCGGACGCGACCGGTCCGGCCCTGCCGCTCGTGCTCGACGGCGCAGCGAGGCTGTACCTGCGTCGCGACCACCTCGCCGAACGCACGCTGGCCACGTTCGTGCGCGACCGGTTGCGCACTCCCGACCCCGCTGACGGCACGGCCCTGCGCGCCGAACTCGACACGCTGTGGCCCCAAACCGCGGATCGGGAACGGCCCGACTGGCAACGCATCGCCGTCGCCGCCGCCGTGCGGCATTCGCTCTGCGTGCTCACGGGAGGTCCCGGCACCGGCAAGACGACGACGATCGCCTGGCTGCTCGCGGTGCTGCTGCACCGGCAGCCGGACCTTCGCATCGCCCTGGCAGCTCCGACCGGCAAGGCCGCGTCGCGCCTGCACGAAGCGCTGCTCGCGCGCGCAGCCACGATCCCGTCGTTGCGTGCGGTGGCCGAGCGGCTGCGCCCGACGACGCTGCATCGCCTGCTCGGCTACGCACCGAGCCGCGACACGTTCTGGCGTGGACCGGACTCGCCGTTGCCGTGCGACGTCGTCGTCGTCGACGAGGCGTCGATGGCCGATCCGACTCTGCTCGCCCAGCTGTGCTCGGCCCTGCCAGCCCACGCCCGGCTCGTGCTCGCCGGCGATCGCGACCAACTCGCCGCGGTCGCCGCCGGGCAGGCGCTCGGCGACCTCTGCCGGGCGGTCGCGGGTGCTGGCTGCGTGTCGCGGCCGTTCGCGCGGTTCGTGCGCGCGGTGACGGGCGACGAGCTGCCGGTCAGCGATCGCGCGACGACGCTCGCCGATGCGATCGTCGCCCTGCAGACGAGCCGACGCTTCGGTGCTCTGCCGGGCATCGGCGCCTTCGCGCAGGCCCTGGCGCGCCGCGATGCGGCGTCCGCCCTGGCCGCACTGCAGGCCGGTCATGCCGACCTGCAGATCGAGCCCGAGGCGTCGCGCGCGTTCGCGGCGTTTGCCCCAACGGTGCTGGCAGCCGTGCGCGCGGGCAACGCCGCCGACGCGATCCGGACCGGGCGCATCCTGTGCGCGGTGCGCCATGGTCCACACGGGGCGCTGGCGTGGAATGCGCGCGTCGAGGCCTTCCTGCAGCAGCACGGCGTGCGCACCGCCGACCCCTGGTACCCGGGCCGTCAGGTGCTGGTGACCGCGAACGACCATGCGAACAACGTCTGGAACGGCGACCTCGGCGTCGTGGTCGTCGATGCCGAGGGCAAGACGCAGGTCGCGTTCCCGCTCGGCGACGGCAGCGTGCGCCACATCGCCCCGCGCCGGCTGCCGGCGCACGAGACCGCGTGGGCGACGACGATCCACAAGGCGCAGGGCAGCGAGTTCGACCACGTGCTGGTGGCGGTGCCCGACCAACCGGGACCGTGGTGGCAGGCGCCGATGCTCTACACCGGCATCACGCGCGCGCGGCAGCGGGCGATCGTCTGCGCCGACCCGAACCTGCTCGGCCCGGCCCTCGCGCACTGGCCCACGCGCAGTTCCGGGCTGGCCGACGCGCTGGCGCGCCTCTGACGGTCACGACGACGGGCCGAACCAGATCGTGTCCGTCAGCAGTTCGCGCAGCACCGAAGTCGCGTAGGCGCCCCGCGGCAGCTCGAACGACAGCCGCAACCCGCCGTCCTGCAGCGTGGCCGCCGGCGCGATCACCGGCACGCGCAGCGGCCGCCGTTCGCCGCGGCAGAGTCCGAACGGCAACCGGGCGAACGCGTCCGCGGTCAGGTCGAGCGCCGCCATCGCCGCCGCTTCGATCGCCGCCGGCTCGCCCGAGGTCGCGAGCATCTCCGGTCCCGGCATCGGCCCGCTCGGCGAGACCTGCAGCGCCGCGACGCGCGGCTGCTCGGCGGCAGGATCGACGACGGCGAACAGCGCGCCGTTGTCGTGGCGGAACGCGACGTCGCCCGGCAGCAGTTGGTCGAGCGTGCCGAGCCGGGCGTTGACCACGCGGTTGAACACCTCGCTCTGCACCGCCGACAGCACGAGGCCGAACACCCGGCGCGGCATGCGCGCGCCGATCGCGCGGGCGTTGCCGCGCAGCGCGTCCAGCCCCTTCGCCAGGTTGGCGCCACGCTTGCCGAAACGCTGCTCGCCGAACCAGTTCGGCACGCCGCGCCGCGCCAGCTCGGCGAGGTTCGCCTGCGCGTGGCCGAGCGCATCCGGCGGCGTGCCGCGCAGCGTGATCGCGAAGCGATTGCCGCGCAGATGGCCCATGCGCAGCTTGTTGCCGTGGCGGCGCACGTCGAGCACCGCCCATCGCTCGGCGCGCAGCGCCGCACACGCCGACGGATCGGCGTGCTCGATGCTGACCCACTGGCGGCTCACCGCCTGCGCGTCCTTGAGCCCGGCGATGCCGAACGAACGTTCGTCACGATCCAGCGCGTACGCGAGTTCGTGCAGCAGATCGATGGTCGACAGCCCCCGCTTCTCGACCCACAACCAGACGTGGTCGCCCTGGCCCGACGGCTCGTACGCGGGCACTTCGTCGACCGCGAAGTCCTCGGGCGTCGTCTTGTAGCGCCCCGCGAAGGCCGGCGCGGGACCGCCGCGCGGCACCGGCCGCGTCGGCTTCATCGGCGATCTCGTCGGCTCACGCCTTCTTCGCCTTGCCCTTCTTCCGGCTCTTCTCGTCGGCAGGGGGAGCTGCCGCCGCCGCTGCCGCCTCGGCCTCGGCCGCGACCGGCTGCGGCTTGAACGCGGCGACCGGATCGCCGCCGGTGGCGTAGGCGAGCAGTCGCGCCAACTCGTCCCGCAGCTGCGAACGGGCGACGATGCGGTCGATCTGCCCCTTCTCGAGCAGGAACTCGGAACGCTGGAAGCCCTTGGGCAGCTCCTTCTTGATCGTGGTCGCGATCACGCGTGGGCCGGCGAATCCGATCAACGCGCCCGGCTCGGCGATCAGCAGATCACAGACCGAAGCGAACGACGCGGTGACGCCGCCGGTGGTCGGATGCGTCATCACCGAGATCGACGCCAGGCCGGCCTGGTGCAGACGGTGCAGGGCACCGCATGTCTTGGCCATCTGCATCAGCGACACGGCGCCCTCGTGCATGCGAGCGCCGCCCGAGCACGCGAACAGCACGACCGGCAACCGCCGTTCGATCGCCACCTCGCACAGCAGCGCGATCTTCTCGCCGACGACCATGCCCATCGAGCCGCCGAGGAACTGGAAGTTCATCACGCCGAACGCCGCGGCGATGCCCTTGACCTTGCCGACGCCGCAGACGATCGCGTCGGACTCACCGGTCTTGGCCTTGGTCTGCACCAGCTTCTCGGCGTACGGCACGCGGTCGTGGAAGCCGAGCAGGTCCTGCGCCCGCAACCCCGCCCACGACTCCTCGAAGGTGCCTGAGTCGATGGTCAGCGCGATCCGCTCGCGCGCCGGCAGCGTGAAGTGGTAGCCGCAGGTGCCGCACACCCGATGCCGCTGCTCGAACTCCTTGCGGAAGAGCATCGCGCCGCAGGACTCGCACTTGATCCAGAGTCCCCCGGGCATGTCCTTCTTCTTGCCGAAGCGGGTCCAGGCCATGGTGGTTCGATTGGTTTTTGGGTTGTGGCAGGGAGGACGATAGCCAGCCCGCGCAGGACGGGCCAGCGCGGGGTCAGCCGCTCAGGGTCGCTGCGGCGGTCGTGGCCAGCTTGCGCAGTTCGCCGATGCGTGCCCGGCGATCGGCGGCGCCGAACACCGCGGTGCCGGCGACGAAGACGTTGACGCCAGCGCGCGACGCGTCGGCGATCGTGCTGCTGCCGATGCCACCGTCGATCGACACCTCGCCGCGGAAGCCGGCGGCGCGCAGGGCGGACACCTTCGGCAGCACCGACGGCATGAACTTCTGGCCGCCGAAGCCCGCGAACACGCTCATGACCAGTACCAGGTCGAGCGACGGCAGGAACGGCAGCAGCGACTCGACGGGCGTGTCGGGTTGCAGCGACAGCCCCGCCTTCTTGCCGCGGGCGCGAATGCGCTCGAGCAGGGCCGTGCCGTCGCCGTGCTTGCAGACCTCGACGTGGAACGTCAGCACGTCGGCACCGGCGTCGAGGAACGCATCCGCGTACTGCCACGGATCGGTGATCATCAGATGCACGTCGAGCGGCTTCGTCGCGACCTTCTTGATCGCCGCGCAGACGAACGGGCCGAACGTCAGGTTCGGCACGAAGTGGCCGTCCATCACGTCGAGGTGCAGCCAGTCGGCACCACCCTGCTCGACCGAGCGCACTTCGTCGGCAAGGTGCGCGAAGTCGGCGGCGAGCAACGACGGGGCGATGCGGACGGGGTGCGCCATCTCAGTAGGCCCCCGCCGACCCACCGCTGCGATGGTCGCAGACCGCGAGCCGCGTGCCGTCGGCCAGTCTCGCGATCGCGAACACCTGGCCGATGCCGCGCGGGCCGCGCGCCAGCGCGTGCCCCTTGCGTTCGAGCGCCTCGCGCACGTCCGGCGGCATGCCGAGCGCTTCCCAGGCCAGTTCGTCGGGAATCCACTGGTGGTGCACGCGCGGGGCGCGCACCGCCTGTTCGAGGCCCATGCGGTGGTCGACGACGTTGAGCAGCACCTGCAACACCGCGGTGATGATGCGGCCGCCGCCTGGTGCTCCGAGCACGAACGCGACCTCGCCGTCCTTCAGCACGATCGTGGGCGTCATCGACGAGAGCATGCGCTTGCCCGGCGCGATCGCGTTCGCCTTGCCGCCGACCAGGCCGAACTGGTTCTGCACGCCGGGCTTGCTCGAGAAGTCGTCCATCTCGTTGTTGAGCAGGAACCCGGCGCCCTCGACGACGCACATCGCCCCGAACGTGGAGTTGATCGTCGTCGTGCAGGCAACGGCGTTGCCGTCCTTGTCGACGACCGAGAAGTGCGTGGTGTCGTCGCTCTCCTTGCCGCCCGGCGGCAGCCCCGGAGCGACGGCGCTCTTCTTGCCACGATCGATGCCCGCGCGCAGCCCGTCGAGGTAGTCCTTGGCGAGCAAGCCCGGCTGCGGCACCGGCCAGTGGTCGGGATCGCCGAGCCACCGCGAACGATCGGCGTAGGCGCGCCGCATCGCCTCGCTCAGCAGGTGCACGTACTCGCTGCCGCCGTGGCCGATCGCCCGCAGGTCGAACGGCTCGAGCAGCGCCAGCATCTGCAGCAGCGCGATGCCGCCCGACGACGGCGGCGGCATGCTCAACACCTCGTGCCCGCGGTAGCTGCCGCGCAGCACGTCGCGTTCGCGCACCGTGTAGTCGGTCAGGTCGGCGGCGGTGACGAAGCCGCCGTCGCGCTGCATCTGCGCCACCAGCAGTTCGGCCGTGCGGCCGCCGTAGAAGCCGGCGAGTCCGCCCTTGGCGAAGCGTTCGAGCGTGCCGGCGAGATCCTCCTGCACGAGCAGGTCGCCCTGCCGCAAGGGCGCTTCGCCCCGGAAGAACACCTTCTGCGTCGACGGGAAGCGGCCGAGTTCGGCGGCGGCCTCGCGCAGGCTCGCTGCCAGGAACTGGTCGACCACGAAGCCCTCGCGCGCCAGCCGGATCGCCGGCGCGGCGACCGCGGCGAGGTTCTGGGTGCCGTACTTCTGCAGCGCGTGCAGAAGCCCTGCCGGACTGCCGGGCACGCCGGCGGCCGACGCGCCGTAGCGCACCTTGTCCTCGTCGACGCTGCCGTCCGGACGCAGGTACATGTCGGCGTGCGAGGACTTCGGTGCGCGTTCGCGGAAGTCGAGAGCCGCGGTGCGGCCGTCGGCCATGCGCAACACCAGGAACCCGCCGCCGCCGAGGTTGCCGGCCTGCGGGTGCGTCACGGCGAGTGCGAGGGCCACCGCGACGGCCGCATCGACGGCGTTGCCGCCCTGCTCGAGCACCTGCAGCCCGATCGCGGTCGCGCGCGGTTCGGCGCTGACCACCGCGCCGTGCGCGCCGCGGGCGACCAGGTCGTTGGGCAGCGGGAGGGACGGCGTGCCGAGCGCCCCGGCGAGCACGAACAGGCTCGCGGCGATCGCAGCAGCGCGCCCGGTCCTCATCGCTCCGGGCTCCCGAGGCCTTCGCCCAGCCGCACGCCCTGCGCGCGCAGGTAGTCGAGCACGCGGTCGATCTCGGACTGCGTACCTTCGAGTTCGCACGCGATGAAGCCGCCCTGGTCGTTGACCGACGCGCCGCGGATGTTCACCACGACGTCGAACGAACGGTTGATCTTGTAGATCAGGGGCTCGCGCACCTGTTCCTGGTCGAACTCGAAATGGATGTTCTTCTTGGTCTTCACGACGGAGGCAGCCGCACTCGCAGCGGCGCGCAGCATAGGCAGCGAGTGCGGGCGGCGCCGCAGCGATCTCACGGCAAGGCGCGCGGCGGCGAACAAGGCCTTGCGCGTGTGCTCGGCGTCGCTAGCCTCCCTCGCCCCGCGGTCCCGTAGCCGAGTGGTTAGGCAACGGATTGCAAATCCGTTTACCCCAGTTCGATTCTGGGCGGGACCTCCATTCATCGACGCGATCCCACGCTGCGGGGGTGGCGGAACGGCAGACGCAGCGGCCTTAAAAGCCGCAGGCCGGCAACGGCCGTGAGGGTTCGAGTCCCTCCCCCTGCACCACTCAGCGCGGCGGCAGGGCCGCGAACGCGGCGAGCAGTTCGGCGCGTGGCGGCGCCCTGCCGCCAAAGCGCGCGGCGTCGAGGTCGGCGTGCAGCGCCCGCAGCCGCGCCGTCGCCGCCCCGGCCGGCAACCGTGCCCATCCATCAGCCGACCAGTCGACGACGCCGACGCGAGCGGCGAGCACGCGTTCGAACGCAACGAGCAGCGCAGCGGCATCGCCATCGGCCGCCGTCGCCAACGCGCGCTCGGCCGCTGCCGTCAGCAGAACGTGGCGACGCCGCCGCTGGTGACGAAAGCGCAGGCCGACGAGCGCGCCGCAGACGAGCCCCACGGCCGCCGTCCACCACCACGATGGCCGCCGCTCCGCCGCAGCGCTCTCCGCATCGGCGGCGATCAGTTCGCGCACGCGCGCTGGCAGCTCGGCGGCCGCCGGTTCGACGCGCAACGGGACGGGCGCCGTCATGAGCGTCACGTAGTCACCAGTTTGCGGCGAGAACACCACGAACGGCAACGCCGGGATCGTGGTCGTCCCGGCCCGCAGCGCCAACACGTCGTAGACGAACGCGCGCCGATCGAACCGCTGCACATCCGGCGCGACGTCGGCGCCGACCACGCCCTGGTCGTGGAACCCCGGCACCCGGATCGACGGCGTCGAGAAGTGCGCGAGGTTGCCGGTGCCGCGCACTTCGACGCGCAGCGCGAACGACTCGCCCATGCGCACGTCGCCGCGGTCGCAGCTCGCGACGACCTCGAACTCCCCCACGCCACCGGTGAACGCCGCAGGCACCGGCGGCAGTTCGCGCACGGACACCGACTCGACGCGCCCGGCGATCGTCGCTTCCTGCCGATCCACCGGTTGCCGCCCGCGCAGGAAGTCCTCCTGGAAGCGCGTCGCGAACGCGCAGCGCACCTGCACCGGCGCGAACTCCCGCAGGCCGGGTTCGCCGATCGCGACGCGCACGGCCAGTTCGAACAGCTCGTAGGTGTGGCGACCGATCGGCCGCGTGCCCACCGCCTGCAGCGGCAGCACGTCGCCGCCGACCGCGGTGCGCTGCCGCACCACCGACGCAGCCAGCGGCTCGACGTTCGCCGTGACGTCAGCCGTCGACGTCAGCCACGGCACGAGCACCTGGAACGGCAGGTCGAGCGGCCGCTGGAACAACGGCACCGCGCGGCTGCGCAGCCACTCCGTTTCGCAGCCGACGACCACGCGCAGCACGAACGGCTCGAACTGCCAGACCTGCGGCGGCATGCCGTGCACTTCGACGAACACCGGGGGCGGGTCCTGCGCCGGCAGCGCCACTCCCACGCCCACCAGCAGCACCGCAGCGCGCACGATCACCACGCGCGCGCCCCCTGCACGACCGCTTGGCGCAGTTCGTCGCGCCGCGAAGAACGCTTCTGCTCGTCGCGCGTGACGACGCGCTGCCGAAGCCGCGCCAGCTCGGCGGCGCCGAGACGATCCGGTGTGAGTTCGGGCGCGGCGACTTCGGGCGTTGGTTTGGTGTCGGGGCTCGGCGGCGGCGGCCCAGCGGGGTTGGGCTCCTGCTTTGCGTCGGGCGTCGCGGCCGCGGCCTGCCGGCGTCGCAGTTCCTCGACGGCTGCGCGCGCCCGCTCGGCGTTGCGCGTCGCCGCCGGCCACTGACCTCGCAGCGAAGCGGCGCGCTCGAACCCGGCAGCGGCGCGTTCCATCTGGCTGATCGCCGCCGCCCACGCCATCGGCTCGGCGTCGGGCAGGGCGGCGGCCGCAGCGCTGCGTTCGGCGCGCTGGCTCTGCGCCATCGCGACGAGGAACTCGCCGTCGGCGGCCCGGCTGCCCGACGCATCGCGCAGCCACGGCAACACCGCGGCTTCCGCATCGCCGCTGCGCTGCACGCGCAGCGCGGCCAGCGCGAGGTTCCACCGCAGTTCGTCGCTCGCCGACTCGCCGGCGGCCGCGGCGGCGGCCTGGAAGCCGGCGAACGCGGCCTCGAAGCGCTCCGCGCGGTAGTCGGCGACCGCGGCGGCGAACGCCGAGGGAACCTGCGCCGGCAGGCCGACCACCAACGCGACGGCGAGCACGCACGCCAGGCGCATCAGCGACTCCGTTCGCGCAGGCATGCGCGCAGCATCCAGAGCAGGAACGCGGCCAGCAAGGGCAGGGCGGCAACGTGCACGGGCACGAGGCGGCCTTCGCGCACCGCGGCCGCGCGCGCGGCCGGCGCCAGCACGGTGTCGTGCAGCGCGCCCAGCGCACCGGGCGCGAGCCGCTCGAAACGCCCGCCGCCGGCCGCGGCGAGCGCACGCAGGTTCGCGAGTTCGAGGCGCGAGACGACTTCCTGGCCATCGCCATCGCGCAGGAACGCCTCGCCGCCGCTCGTCGCGACCACGATCTTGCTGCCCGCGGGATCGCCGACGCCGAACGTGTGCACGACGTGGCCGGCTTCGGCCGCGCGTGCCGCCGCCGCCGAGCCGTTGCCGACGAAGTCCTCGCCGTCGCCCAGCACGACGATCGCGCCGCCTGCCCCCGCCCGGTCGAGCAGGTCCGAGGCGAGTTGCACGGCAGCCCCGGGGTCGGTGCCGCCGGCGAGGTCCGCACCCGCGGCGAGTTCGCGCGCCAGCGCGGCGACGGCGGCGCCATCCGTGGTCAACGGCGCGCGCAGCGCCGCGGTGCCCGCGAAGGCGACCAGGCCCATCCGCGAGCGATCGAGCGTACGCGCCAGTTCGTCGATCGCCTGCTGCACGGCGGCGAGGCGCGTGGGCGACGCATCGCGACACGCCATCGACCACGACACGTCGACGCAGAGCACGACGTCGGCACCGCCATCGCCGTCGTCGCCGGGCGCGATCGGCTGCAGCAGCGCGATGCCGACCAGCGCCAGCGCTCCGGCATCGAGCAGCCGGCGCGTTCGCGCCCAGCGACGCACGCCGGTCAGCACATCATCGCGCGGCCCGACGGCGGCACACCGCCGCCGCTCGGCGTGTTCGCCGAAGCGATCGGCCAGCCACACGGCTGGCGGCACCAGGAGGAGCCACGGCCACCACGCGGGCCACGCGAACCAGAGGTCGTTCACCACGACCTCCGCAACCACAGCACCGAGAGACAGCGGGCGAGGGCCGCGAGGCCAAGTGCCACCGCGAGCACCGCGGGATACCACTCGCGCTCGACCAGCTTCGGCGGCGGCGGCGGCGCCGTCTCGAGCCGATCGATCGCCGCGTACACGGCCGCCAGCGCGCGCGCGTCGCCGGCCGTGAAGTGGCGGCCACCCGTGGTCGCCGCGAGCTGCTGCACCGCGGTCGTGTCGACCGGCACCACGCGCCCGTCGGGCTTCCGGTTGCCGCTGCCGACCTGGATCGTGTGCACGCGGATGCCAGCGGCCGCGCAGAGCTGGGCTGCGTGCAGCGGCGCGATTTCGTCGGGCGCGAGTTCGTGGGCGACGTTCTCCTCGCCGTCGGTGACGACGACCACCACCTTGCCGCCGCCCGGCGAACGTTCGAGCGACGCCGCGGCGGTCGCCACTGCGGCACCGATCGCGGTCGCGTCCTCGGGCCCGTCGCGTTCGACCATCGGCAGGGCCGCGAGCAGTTCGGTGCAGGCGTCGTGGTCGCGCGTCGGTGGGCAGCGCAGGTCGCTGTAGCGCGCGAACGAGACGAAACCGACGCGGTCCTGCGGGCGCGCGCGCACGAACGCGGCGGCGACTTCACGACCGACGTCGTGGCGCGTGCGGCCAGGCGCGAGGTCGTCGGCCGCCATCGACGAGCTGTGGTCGAGGCACAACAGGATCGTGCGACCGGGCGGGTCCGCGGCGACTTCGCGCAGCACCACCGGTCGCGCCATCGCCACGACGACCAGCGCGAGCATGGCCGTGTGCAGCAGCGCCGGCAGCAGCCAGCAGCGCGCCCGGGCCGTCCGCGGCAGCGGCGCCGGCGACGACGGGTCACGGAACAGCCAGGCCGGAGCGAAGTGCGTGCGTTCGAGGTGTCGCCAGCGCAGCCACGCGGCGACGACGAGCAACGGCAGCAGCCACAGCCATGCCGGTGCACTCAGGACGAAGCCCGTGCTCGCGGCGATCACGAAGCACCACCCGCGACCGCCACCGCATAGTCGACCGCGAGGTCGCGCCAGCGGGCGGCCTGCTCCGGCTGCGGCGCCGCCGCCGCGAACAGCACGCCATCGCAGGCCGCGAGGCACGGCTCGAGCTGCGCGGCCGACGGCACCCGCGCCAGCAGTTCTTCGCTGGTCGCGACGTCGCCCCGCACGCCGAAGCGTTCGCTGCAGTGCTGCCGCACCAGCGCCTTGAGCCGCGCGCAGAACGGCGCCACGTCGTCGGCGTCGGTCGGCAGCGCGAGCGCACGCAGGAGCGCGAGCGCCGGCGGTGCCGACTCCGGAGGCGCCGGGGCCGCCGCCACGACCGCGGGGCGCCGCTGCGCCCGTCGCCAGGCGAACACCACCGCGACCACGGCCAGCGCCGCCACCCACCAGAACGACCCGAGCCCCGCCGGCAGATCGCGCACGTCACCGGGCCACTCGAGCGCGACCAACGGCTCCTGCGGTGCCGTTGCCGTCATCGACGCGCCTCGCGCAGCTGGCGACGACGGAAGAACCGCAGCAGCGGCCGGGCGACGGCGTCGCGGTCGGATTCGGCCGGCACCTCGATGTCGATGCAGTCGACGCCGGCGCGCGCGAACTGTTCGTCGCGCTCGGCCCGCCAGAGCTGCACCCGGCGGTGCCATTCCGCCCGCACCGCGTGCGCAGCGAAGTCGACGACCGTCATCCGGCCGTCGATCGGATCGCAGGTGCGCAGCAGGATCGGCGGCGGTGCGAGCATCTCGCGCGGGATCGTGCGCACCGCGACCACGTCGTGGTGGTGCGCCAGCACAGCGAGCGTCGGCAGCGGTGCAACTCCAGCGAAGTCGGAGACGACGAACACCACGGTGCGGCGGCGGAAGCGCGCGGCGACGTGGCGCAGCAGCGCCTCGAGGTCGGCGACTCCGGGCGCGACCGGCCGCTCGACGACGTCGCGAAGGATCCGCAGCACGTGCCCGGCCCCCTTCTTCGGCAGCACCAGCCGATCAGCCCGGCCGTCGCCGGCGACCAGCCCGACGCGGTCGTGGTTGCCGATCGCCATCAGCCCGAGGCAGACCAGCAGCCGGGCGCCCGCCGAGCGCGACGACCAGACGCCGGTCCCCGCCGCCATGCCGGCACCGAGGTCCTGCACGAACACCAACGTTCGCTCGCGTTCCTCGACGAAGCGTTTGACGAACGGCCGGCCGAGTCGCGCGGTGACGTTCCAGTCGACGACGCGCGGGTCGTCTCCCTCGACGTATTCGCGCACGTCGGCGAACTCGACGCCGCCACCGCGGAACGTCGACCGGAAGCCGCCTGCCAGCACGTCGGTGATCAACCGCCCCGGCTGCAGCTCGATCGCCCGCGCGAACGCCAGCACGTCCGCCACCGTCTCGGCGCCGCCGGATCCGGCGGCTGCGACTGCGGCGAGCGGGCGGCGCGAGAACGGCATCGACGCGCCGCAAACTAGCCGGTACCGCCGGGCAAATCACGGCCGCCGCCCGCCCCTTCAGCCGCCGGCGACCGTCGGCCGATGACGACGTGTCGCACCGATGCGACGGCGCGTCGCGCGCGCACGACTGCCATGACCAAGATCCTCGTCGCCGATCCCGACTCCCGCTCGAGGGACGAACTGCGCGCGCTGCTCACGGCGCGCGGCTACGAGTTCGATGCCGCCACCGACTTCGCGGCGGCGGTGGCCCCGATCCGCGACGGCGACGTCGACCTCGTCCTGTGCGACCTCGGCCTGCCTGGCGGCGGCGGCATGCAACTGCTGCAGGAAGTGCAGCAGGTCCACCCGGACACCGCCGTCGTGCTGCTGTCGGCGTTCGGTTCGGTCCAGGACGCCGTGCAGGCGATGCGCCACGGCGCCGCCGACTTCCTCGGCAAGCCGTTCGCCGGCGACCAGGTGCTGGTCGCCGTCGATCGCGCGCTCGCCAAGTCGGCGTTGCTGCGCGAGAACCAGCAGCTGAAGACCGCGCTCGACGATCGCCTGCGCCTCGACAACGTCATCGGCAGCGATCCGCGCATGCAGTCGATCTTCAAGACGGTGCGCGCGGTCGCCGACACGCGCACGACCGTGCTGATCACCGGCGAGTCCGGCACCGGCAAGACGCTGCTGGCGCGAGCGCTGCACGCCGCCAGTCCGCGCAAGGCCGGCCCGTTCGTCGAGGTGAACTGCGGGGCGCTGCCGGAGTCGCTGCTCGAGTCGGAGCTGTTCGGGCACTGCAAGGGCTCCTTCACCGGTGCGATCCGCGACAAGGTCGGCAAGTTCGAGGCCGCGGCCGGCGGCACGATCTTCCTCGACGAGATCGGCACCAGCAGCAAGGCGTTCCAGGTCAAGCTGCTGCGCGTGCTGCAGGACCGCGTCATCGAACGCGTCGGCGACAACCGCACGATCCCCGTCGACGTGCGCGTGGTCCTGGCGACCAACCGCGACCTGCGCCAGGCGGTCGCCGCCGGCGAGTTCCGCGAGGACCTCTACTACCGGATCCACGTCGTCAGCATCGAGATGCCGCCGCTGCGTGAACGCAGCAGCGACATCGGTCCGCTGGCCACCCACTTCCTGCGCCGTTTCGCGGTCGAGCACGGCCGCCCGGCGCTGCGCTTCGCGCCCGCAGCGCTCGAAGCGCTGACGAACGGGGCCTGGCCCGGCAACGTGCGCCAGCTCGAGAACGTCGTCGAACGGGCCGTGGTGCTCGCCGCCGGTGCGACGATCGGCCTCGGCGACCTGCCGCCGATCGAGACCAGCGGCCGCCGCGAGAACGACGCCGCGCCGCCGCTCGACGCCGGCGCCGCCGTGATTCCACTGAAGGAAGCGCTGGTCGCACCGGAGCGCGCGATCATCGAACACGCGCTCGCGCACTGCGGCGGCAACCGCGAACGCGCGGCAGCGGTGCTCGGCATCAACCGCAGCACCCTGTTCCACAAACTCAAGCGGCTCGGGATCCGCTGACGACGCCACGGTTCGCCGCTCCGACTCCCGCCCACGACGGCTATAAGCACCCCGCCGAATGTTCCAGAAGAGCCTCCACCTGCTGCTAGGCGCCGCCGTGGTGCTGCTGCTGGCGATCGTCGTGATCTCGTTCCTCGACGACTCGGGTCCCGATGACTATCTCTCCGACGCCGAACGCCTGATCGCCAGCGGCGAGTACGCGCGAGCGATCGCCGCGCTCGACCGCGTCGAGGGTGGCCCGCGCGTGCAGGGAGTGCCCGCGCGCCGCGAACGGCTGCTGCGGCTGCGCTACGACGCCAACACGCGGCTCGGCGACGCCGCCGGCGCCCTGGACGACGTCGAACTGCTGTTGCGGGACGCCCCCGACGACGAAGCGTTGCTGCTCGACCGCATCCGCCTGCTCGCGCTCGACAACCAGGGGGCCGCGGCCCGCAACGCCGCGATGCAGTTCCTGGCGAAGCACCCGCACCATGGCCGCGCGCTCGAACTGGCGGGCGAGGCCTGCCAGCGTGAGTACCAGCCTGCCCTCGCCGCCCTGCTCGAACGCCTCGCCCGCGACCTGCCGGCCGACGACCAAGATGCGGCCCGCGCCCACGTCTGGTCGTACGTGTTCCGCCCGGCCGGCGACCCGGAGATCGCCACCGCCGAAGCTGCCCTCGCGACGTCGTACTCGCGCGATTCGCGGCTCGTCACGCTGTGGCTCTCGGTCCGCGAGGCCTTGGCGGCGCTGCGCACCGACGCCCAGACCGCCCTCGGCTACTTCCAGAAGAGCCTCGAGGGCACGGGCACTCCCGTCGCCGCGTTCCGCGCGTTCGCGCTGTCGCTCGACCAATCGCGGCGCATCGACGACCTGCTGGTGGCGAGCGAGATCTACCGCCGGCGATTCGACCATCGTTACGTCGACGAAGCGGGGGCGACTGCCGCCTGGGCCCTCCTGCGCGACGGACAGTACGCCGCGGCAGCCGCCACCTACCTGCGCTGGCTGTCGCCAACGACGCTGGCGGCGCGCATCACGGCCGCCGAGATCGACCGTGGCGCCATCGACCTGCTGGTCGCCCGCGCCTGGGCCGCGCACAACATGGGTGACCTGCAACTCGCGCGCGCCTGTTGGCGCGATGTCGATCTGGTGCGCAAGGTCGCCGACAACGAGGCAGTCTCAATCACGGCCAGCGTGCTGCAACTGCTCGAGAAGTCGGACGAACGCGCCGAATCGTCGCTCGGCTCGACGCTTCGCCGAATGTCGTACAGCGATGTGCCGGTCGACCGCGTCGACCTGCTGCCGGCGTTCGCGAACCTGCTGCTCGACGTGCTGCGTCGGCGAGGCACCGGTGCCGATGCCGAGCAGGGCGTGCTGCGGACCTGGCGGCAGGCACGGCCACGCGCGATCGAACCGCTGCTCGCCCTCGCCGACCATCTCGCCACGCGAGGCCAGCACCTAGGTGCGCTGCAGACGCTCGAGGACGCCCGCAACCTCGCCCCCGCCGATCCGCGCATCTTCCCGGCCGTGCTGGCGGTCATGCGCGTGCACGCCCCGTCGTTCGGCCACGACGGCGAAACGCTGCTGGCCCAGTGCCTGCGGCTCAAGAAGGCGTTGCCCGAGGTCCGTCACCCGCTCGGTTTCCTGTTCTGCGGCGAACAGGCGCTGGCGCAGCGCAACCTGCCAGTCGCGTTGGCCTGCGCGCGCGCCGCCGTCGACGCCTTCCCGCAGGCCCGCGCCTGCCGGCTGTTGCTCGTGCGCACGCTGCTCGCGGCCGGGCAGGCCGCGGAGGCAACGACCCTGGCGGCGACGACGGTGCGCGAACTGCCGCCGGACGCCGAGACGCTCGACGTCGCACTGCAGGCGCATGCCGCGGCGAAGGTCGACCATCGGCACCTGCTGCACGCCGCGATCACATCGGACCTGCGTTCGGGCCCGGTGGTCGGTGAGTTGCTGCGCGCCGAACTGGCTCGCTCGCCGACCACCGCGCACGCGTTCGTGCCGCGCGACGCCGAACGGACCGCGGCGCTGCGCCCGCTCGCCGCGCACGCCCGCGCTGCCGCCGGGGACGCCATCGGTGCTGCGGCGCTGCTCGCCGATCGCGCCGGTTTCGCCGACTTGCCGCCACCGGCGCGCGCCGACCTCGTCCGCGCCGTCGCGGCCACCGCCCGCGCCGCGGCCACGAACACGGCCGACGCTGCACTCGAGCCCGTGGTCAGGCAGTGGCTGAAGGACCTCGAGCCGATTGCGCCCGCGGGCGTACCGGCCCTGCTCGACGCCGCGCGCGCCCTCGCCGCCTCACATCCCCGTAGCGCCTCGATGCTCGCCTCGACCGCCATCGCCGCCGCGACTCCGGAGCAACGCGACGGCAGCGGCCTGCTGCTCACCGGCGACCTGGCGTTGCGCGTGGGCAACTGGCAGCAGGCCGTGTCGGCGTGGACCGGGGCGCTCGCGTTCGAGGACGGCATTGCCGGTGCCGAGCGGCTGGTCCGGCTGTGCTACGCGCTCGGTCGCAGCGACCGCGCCGCCGCGGTCGCCGACCTCGTCCCCGCGTTCACCGACCCGGCGTTGGCGTCGCGGTGCGGACGCGCCGACGCCGCACGCGACCTGGTGTTGGCCAGCGTGCAGGCCGACCCGTACGAACTCGGCCTCGCCTGCCAGTTGGCGCTGTTCGGTCAGGCCGCGCTCGTCGACTGGGCTGCCGTCGAAGGCGATGAACTCGGCAAGCGGCTCGAACTGCTGGCGTGCCTGCGCGAGCCCGCGCTCGCCCCGTTCGCCAAGGCGCGGGTCGAGGCCTTGATCGCGCAGGAAGGCCGCGGCAAAGCCAACCGTCTGCTGCTCGCCCGCACGCTGCGCGACCTCGGCGACGGCGCCGCAGCGGCCGAACTGCATCAGGGTCTCGACGCCGACGGCCTCGCCGACGTCGTCGTCTGGCGCGAGGTGGCGCTGGCCGTCGGCACGCCGGGCTACACCGTGTCGAAACCGCTCGCCGACAAGATCCAGGGCGCGCTCGCGACCGGTGCGCTGCAGCCGTCCCCGACGACGCTCGCGTTCGCGATGCGGCTCGCCGAGGACGCGATGCGCGCCGCGCCGGCCTCCGGCAACGCCGACGACCTGCGCCTGACGACGTGGCTGCAAGCCCCACAACATGCACCGCTCGGCGGCGCGGATCTCGAGCTGGTGGTGACGCGACTGCGCCCGCTGCAGGCGTGGCAGGTGATCGTCGCGGCGCTGGCAGCGCCGTTCCCGATCGACCGCGAACTCCTGCTCGACCGCCTGCTCGCCGTGGCGGACACCATCGTGCGCACCGACCCGTCGGCCACCGACCGCATCTACGCCGGGGCGCTGCGCTACCTGGCCAACGACGGCCCGCGCGGCGCGATCGTGCACTTCCTGCTCGATCACGCCGACCGTGCGCGCACCCAGGCGCCGGCTGCCAGCAAGCGCGTCCAGCTCCTGCACGACCACCTCGCGGCCGTCGCCGCGGGCAAGCAAGGCGATCGCTGGCTTGGCGCCACCGTGCGCAGGCTGGTCGCCGCGGAAGGCGCTGCCAAGACCGTGGCCCGGATCGACGAGCACCTGCGCGGGCAACCCACCGCGATCAGCCTCTGGGTCGAGCGCACGCGCCTGCTCGCGACGTCGCCCGACGGCCCGGCGGCGATCGCGGCCCTGCGGTCGGTCCTGCAACACGGCGGCAGCCCCGGAGCGATGTTGGCGATGCTGACGATGGCCGCCGAGGCCCGCGTCGGTCGGCCGACCGATGTCGCGGCGCTGGCCGCATTGCCCGCGGCCCTGCGCGACAGTCCGGAGGGGCGCTACTGCAGTGCATGGATCGCGCTGCGCAGCGGGGCTGCGGACGAGGCGCGGCAACACTTCGCCGCGAGCCCCAAGCGCGACGACGGCATGCACCTGTTCGGGCGTGGTCTCGCGGCCCTGCAGGGTACGGGCAAGGTCGCGATCGCCGAGGCGCGCGACGCGTTCGCACAGCTGCAGCGCGACTATCCGAGCAGTTCGGCCGCGCGCAACGCCGGCAGCTTCGCCGCCCAGCTCGCCGATCGCTGAGCGAACGCCGCCGACACCGAGGTGAACGAGTACTCCTGCAGCAGGCGGTCGAGCTTGCCGAGCGTGCGGTGCAGGTTGACGTAGTGGCGGAAGCCGCGCAGCAGGCCGAGTCGCTGGCGCGGCTGCCCGGGGTCCACTTCCCACGGATGCAGGTAGATGCAGCCCGGCACGTCGGCGCGTTCCTTCTGGCGCAGTCCCGCGCGCAGCAGCGCCAACGGGAACAGCCGCAGGTACCCGCCGCCGCCGACCGGCACCCGCCGACCGAGCACGTCCCAGGTCAACGGCGGCAGTTCGAGCAGTTCGCCGTTCGTGCCGGCGAGCCGGTATGCGCGCGTCGGCGCGCCCGGCACGCCGTAGTCGGGATGCCGCACCGGCTGGATCGAACTGTCCACGGCAACGCCAGCGGCGAGCAGCTCGTCGATCGCCCACGGCGTGCGCTTGCCGACCGACCAGGTGCAGGCGCGGAAGGCGCGTGGGCGCTCCCCGGTGATGCCCTGCAGGATCGCGGCAGTGCGCGCAAGGTCGGCCGCGAACCCGGCGCGTCCGAGGTCCGGCAGCAACCGGTGGTCGTAGCCGTGGCTGCCGATCTCGTGCCCGGCCGCATGCACCTCGCGCACGAGGTCGGGCAGGCGCTCGGCGATCCAGCCCAGGAAGAAGAACGTCGCCTGCTGGTTGCGGCGGGCGAACAGGTCGAGCAGCCGCCGCGTCGAGTCGCCGCAGCGCAGCGGGAACGTGTCCCAGTCGGCGCGATCGATGCGATGCGCCATGTTCAACACCTGGAACCAGTCCTCGACGTCGACCGAGAGCGCGTGCCGGTGCGTCATCGCAGCAGCTCCCGTGCCGGCGGCACCAACGCGGCCAGGAACGCGCGGCAACGCGCCTCGGCGGCGCTGTCGGGCTCGCCATCGGCAATGGCCGACTCGGCGCGCAGCAGGAACCCCGACAGGTTGGCCCGCACCAACGCCCGCGGCAGATGGTGGCGCGTGAACTGCCAGTAGTCGCCCGACGCCCAGTCGGCGGTGCCGAACATCGACAGCGTCACGAAGCGAACGCCATCCGAGCGCCGGCGCGCGACGATGCGGCTCGCCGCCACGTCGGCACCAAGCCAAGGGGCCGGCACCAGGTCGTCGACTTCGATCTCCATGTCGCTGCCCTCGATGCAGATGCGCGGCGGATGCACGCTCTTCCAGTTCGTGTCGTGGAACAGGGCGACCAGGTTGATCCAGTGGCCGTCCTGGCCACGGTAGCTGCGCCAGACGAAGTCGCCGGTGCCGAGCAGTTCGCGCCAGCGCGGCAAGGCGGCGACGAAGCGCTCCTGCTGCGCTGCCGACCGCGGCACCAGCGTGTAGTCGGCGACCACTTCGGGCAACGCGGCAGCGCGTTCGGTGGCCGCACCCCCCGGCCGCCAGGCCGACAACGCGAGCAACGCGGGGCCGACGAGCCACAGCAGCACCACGATGCGCGTCACGACGTGGTGTCGCGCCCCCGGCGTCGCTGGCGTCGTCGCCGGGACCGCGGCCGGCAAGCGCGGTTCGAGCAAACGCGCGAGCAACAGCATCACCACGCACACGACGATCCACTCGGCGGTGTTCGCCAGCGTGTGGCCGGTGCCTTCGGCGAACGGGACGCCCTGATGCCGCGCGAACAGACACAGCACCGCGATGCGCACGATGTTCGCGAGCACCGCGAGCAGCGGCGCGGCGACGAGCAGCACCACGGTCCGCAGCCGGCCCGGACGGCCGAAGAAGCAGGCCAGGCAGTACGCGATCGTCAGCGTCGCCAGCAACGAGCGCAGCCCCCCGCAGGCGTCGGCGACGTACAACGCCCCGCCGCCATCGACGAGCCGCAGGTGGTCGCCGACGCGCACCACGCCGGCACCGAGCGCGTTGCCCAGCGCCGGGCCCGCCGTCACCGCCCACTCCTTGAGGCTGAAGGCGACGCGCCCTTCGACGTAGAGCGGCATCGGCACCGCGAACACGACGAGCCCGAGCACCGGCAGCAGTGCACGCGTGCGTGCGGCGCCGAGCGCGAGCCAGCAGGCGCCGGGCACCGCGAGCACGAGGCTCGCCGCCGACCACGAGTCGATCATCAGCAGCCCGCCCGTCAGGTGCAGCAGCAGGGCTGGTCCGAGCAGCCACCAGCCGCGGTGGTCCACGACGCGCGGCAGGGCCGCGAGGGCACGGCGGCGCGACCAGACCACGAAGGCGGCGACGAACGGCACGAGCCAGCAGTGCGTGAACGACCCGCTCGGCGCGTTCCAGCGGTCGATGCACCAGACCAGCGCCAGCCCGTAGGCGACGACCACCGGCGCGAACAGACCGAGGGCGGGCGTCATCGCCGCCTCCCCGCGACCAGGGCCTCGTGGATCGCCAGCACCCGCTCGGCGTTGCCGGCCCACGTCCAGCGCTGCGCCAGCAGCAGGTCGCGCCCCGCGGCGCCAAGCGACCGGGCGAGTGCACGGTCGCCGACGACGGTGCGCAGCCGCGCAGCGAGGTCCTCCACGTCGCCGGGACGGAACAGGATCCCGGTCACGCCGTCGCGGATCGACTCGCGCAGGTTTCTCTGGTCGGGCGCGATGGTCACGACGCCCGCGGCCAGCGAGTCGAACAGCTTGAGCGGCGACGCGTAGTCGTTGATCGCCGGGATCAGCGCGGCATCCGTCGCGGCGACGTGCGCCGGCAAGTCGGCGGGCGGCACCTCGCCGAGCGCGCGCACGCGCGCCTGCAGGCCACGTTCGCGCGCGAGCGCCAGCAGCGGCTCGGCCGCGGGACCACGTCCCATCAGCACCAGCACCAGGTCCTGCAGGCCGGGTTGCGTCATCGCCTCGAGCACCAGGTCGAGGCGGTGCCACGGCCGCATGTAGCCGACGAAGCCGAGCGCGAAGGCGCCGCTCGGCAGCGCCCAGGCACTCCGCACCGCCTGCGCACGCTGCACGGTGGCCGGACCGTACCGCTCGGGCACGGCGGCGTTGCCGACCACGTGCACCCGTTCGCGCCGCGCCCCGCGCTCGACCAGCATGTCGGCCAGCACCTGCGTCACCGCGAGCACCGCGTCGGCACCGCCGAGCACCGCGCGCTCCGTGGCCCGGGCCCGCGCCGCGAAGCGCAGGCTGCCGAGCTTCTGCATCTCGTCGACCATCGGGGAGTTGACCTCGAGCAGCAGCGGCACGCCGAGTTCGCGGGCGACGTCGAGCCCGGCGCGGCAGTGCAGCGCGTGGCGTTCGTACACGAAATCCGGGCGGAACGCGGCAGCCGCGGCCCGCAGCATCGCCCGCCCCCGCCGGTTGTAGAGCATCTCGGCCAGTTCGATCGCCGTGCGCGGCAGCGAAAGGCGCTGCCAGAATCCCCTGCCCGCGCCGCCCGCTGCCGGGTGCGCGTCGCCGGTCTTCTTCACCAGGGCGCACTCGTGCACCTCCTGACCGGCAGCGCGCAGCGCGCCGATCAGTTCGCGCACGTGGACTGCCTGGCCGTCGTCGGCGCGGATGCGATGGTGGTAGAGCACGCGCCGCGGGGCGTTCATGCCGCCTCCCCCGCCGCGCGGAACGTCGCGACCAGCATCTGCACGGGCTCATCCCAGCCGTAGCGGCCGGCGAACCCTCGCACGCGCTCGCGATCCGCCGGCGAGGCCAGCACGCCGCGCAGAGCTGCAGCCAGCGAGGCCGCGTCGCGCGGCGCGCACAGGGCCCCGAGCCACGGCGGCG
>DDSQ01000074.1:21719-47755 GCA_002343845.1 Planctomycetes bacterium UBA2386
CAGCACCAGCACGTCGGCGGCCTGCATCGCCACCGCCACGTCGGCGGGAGCTCGCGCGCCGAGGAACACCGTGCGCGGGTCCGTCGCCGCGATCGCCGCGCGTTCAGGACCGTCGCCGACGAGCACCAGCCTGGCATCGCCGAGCGTGCGCACGGCAGTGGCGGCGACCACGAAGCCCTTGCTGGCGACCAGGCGACCGACCCCGAGCACGAGCCTGCCGGTCGCGGGCAGCCCCAGCGCCGCGCGGGCCGCACCGGCATCGCCGGGCCGGAACCGATCGAGATCGACGCCGTTCCGCGCCACGTGCACGCGCGAGCGCGCCACCTTCGTCACCCCGGCGAGGCGATCCGCCAGGTCGCCACTCACCGCGAAGCACGCGAACGCACGCGAGCAGGCCTCGCCGATCGCCGCGGCGATCCGCGGATCCTGCGCCAGCACGTTGACGTCGGAACCCCGCGCAGTCAGCACGAACGGCAGGCCGAGTTCGCGCGCGAGCAACCCCGCCGCGACGCCGTCCGGCCACAGGTAGTGCGCGTCGAGCACGCAGCGGCCCTGCGCTGCCAACGCCGCGACGGTCGCTCGCGCGCCGGTCGCCATCGCCGCCGCCTGCCGGCGCGTGAACCCGGGCCAGTGACGGTAACGCGGGTGCGCGATCTCGACGTCCTGCCAACGTTCGGCAGCGGGCACCGCCGCCCACTGCCGCCAGGTCTTCGTGCGCAGCGGCCAGGCGACGTGCGGCACCGGCGCCACCACCCGCCAGTCGAAGCCGCCGGCCGCGGCGACGCGGCGCATGCGTTCGTGAACGAACAGACCGTGGGTCGGCAGCGCCGACGACGGGAACAGGTTGGTGAACGTGACGACGCGCGTCATGCGCACCACCGGGCCAGGAAGCGGCCGAGCACCAGCACCGCCCACAACATCTCGCCGTGGTCGCCGATGCCGGCGCGATGCCGCGCCAGCAGGCCGCGCACGTGGTCGACGTCGATCCACTCGCCGAGGCGTCGCTCGCCGAGTTCGGCGGCCAGCGCGTCGCCCACCGGGCCGCGGCACCACGCGCGCAGCGGCACCGAGAAGCCCTGCTTCTTGCGCGCCAGGGCGCTGGGCAGCAGCCGCGGGGCCAGTGCCTTGCGCAGGAACGCCTTGGTTCGCCCGCCCGCGAAGTGCCACGCCGGCGGGATGCGCAGGGCCTGTTGGAACAGCAGGTGGTCGAGGAACGGCGCGCGCACTTCGAGCGAGGCGGCCATCGACGCGCGATCCGCCTTCACCAGCAGGTCGCCGGGCAGCCACGTCGCGAGGTCGGCCGCCACCGCGCGGTGCAGCGGCGACGACGCAGCCGCGGCTTCGTAGGCGGCGATCACCGGCGCGTGCGGGTCGCCAGCGGCGACGTGATGGTCGCGGCGCAGCACGGCGAACACTTCTTCGGGCAGGTGCGCGCTGACGGATCGCGCGTAGGCGACCGCTGGCCCGGCGCCGAGGTTCTGCAGCGTGCGTTTGCCGCGCAGCCATCGCGGCAGCCAGTCGGCCTTCGGGTAGATGGCGCCAAGCGCTCGCCACGCAGGGCCGGGCAGCCAGCGCCGCACTGCCTGCTCGCGCACGTCGAACAGGTAGCGCCGATAACCGCCGAAGGCCTCGTCGCCGCCGTCGCCGGCCAACGCCACGGTGACGTGGCGCCGCGCGAGACGACTGACGTGGAACGTCGGCACCGCACTCGCGTCGCTGAACGGTTCGTCGAACGTCTCGGCGTGCCAGCCGAGATCGAGCATCGCCTGCACCGCCAGCACTTCTTCGTGCTGGCGCGCGCCGCACGCCGCGGCCGCCTCGCGGGCCGCCGCCCGCTCGTCGAACGCCGGGTCGTCGAAGCCGATCGTGCACGCGGTCACCGGACGCTGCAGCGTGCGCGTCATCGAGTCGACGATCGCGTAGCTGTCGACGCCGCCGGACAGGAACGGCGCCAGCGGCACCTCGCCCATCAGGCGGATGCGCACCGACTCGTCGAGCAGTTCCCGCACGCGCTCGGCATGGGCTTCGGGTGTCGGCGCCTGGTCGACGACGAACTCCGGCCGCCAGTAGCGTTCGAAGTGCACCTTGCCGTCGCGCACGCGCGACCAGTGCGCCGGCGGCAGCTTGTGCACGCCCGCGAACACGGTGAGCGGATCGGGCACGTAGCGCAGGGCCAGGAACTGCGCGATCGCGTCGGGCCGCAGGGTGCGCGAGATGCCGAGCGCGTGCAGGGCCTTGAGTTCGCTCGCGAACGCGAACATGCCGTCGTGCTCGCACCAGTAGAACGGCTTCTTGCCGAAGCGATCGCGCGCCGCGTACAGCTCGTGGCGCTCCTCGTCGACGATCGCGAACGCGAACATGCCGCGCAGTCTCGCGGCAAGGCCGGTGCCCCACGCCCGGTAGCCGTGCAGCAGGACCTCGGTGTCGCTGCGCGTGCGGAACGAGGCCCCGGCGGCGAGCAGTTCCTCGCGCAGCTCCTGCCAGTTGTAGATCTCGCCGTTGAAGGTGATCCACAGCCGTTCGCCGGGCAGCGACATCGGTTGCGCGCCGGTGGCGAGATCGACGATCGCGAGCCGGCGGTGCGCGAGCGCGTAGCCGGGCCCCACCCGCACGCCGTCGCCGTCGGGACCGCGGTGCGCGAGGCGGGCGCCCATCGCCGCCGCGAGGGCGCCGTCGACGACGCGGGCCGGAGTGGCCGCGAACAGCCCGGCGATCCCGCACATCTCAGCGCCACCTCGGCAACGTCGGCGCGAGCGCTGTCGGCGCCGTGACGACCGCCGGGCGCCAGGCGCCACCGCGCACTTCGACCCGACGTGGCGCAGCGCGGTCTCCCGCTTGCGCGCCGGCGGTCGCCGGCGCCGCGCGTCGCTCGGCTGCGGTGACCAACACCAGCGAGGTCACCAGTGCGATCCAGTGGTAGATCAAGTCGAAGTGGCCGCGGTTGAGGAAGAAGGCGCCGACCAGGAAGCCGACCGTCGTCGCCTCCATCATGCGCGCGTAGTTCCCCGCCCACGCCAGGGCCGGCATGACCCGAGCCTGGCGGCGCACGCGCGCGCAGGCGACGAACACCGAGCCGAGCAGCACCACGTAGACGACGAACGCGATCGTGCCGCTCTCGGCCCAGATCTGCAGGTAGCTGTTGTGCGCGACGTAGGTCTGCGATCCGGCACCCAGCGGGATCACCGAGTACTCCGGGAACCGCGGCTGGAAGTTGCGCAGGCCGACGCCGAGCAGCGGATTGTCGCCGATCATGCGCATCGCGGTCGACCAGGCGATCAACCGGGCGTTGCGCGACGAGTCCTCCTTGTCGCCGATCGACGACAAGCGTTCGATCACGTGATCGGGGGCGAACAGCAGGAACGCCACGGCACACAAGCCGAGTACTGCGACCGCACGCACGAGGTGGCCCGAGCGCCACGCGATCCACAGCGCCGTGCAGACGAGCGCCAGGAACCCGCCGCGGCTGTGCGTCAGCAGCACGCTCACGACCGTCAACACGACGGCGATGTGGGTCAGCCGGCGCACCCAGGGACGCGATGCCTCCTCGCGCCCGAGGTACCACAGCAGCGGCACGTTCATCACCAGGGCGAGCGCGAAGTCGTTGTTGTCCTCGAGCATGCCACCCGGCCCGCGCAGGATCGGCGCGCCGCCGCGCAGGATGCCGAACAACCCGTTCTTCACGCCGAAGAAGCCGAGCGACAACGCGATCACCCACAGCATCACCCGCAGCCGCTGCCGGGAGTCGACCTGCGCGGTCGTGAACAGCGCGATCAGGATGATCTTCAGGTACTCGAACCAGTAGGTGTTGGTGTAGGTGTTCTGGTGCTGCGCGAAGGCGTAGCTCAGCGACACGAACACGGCCAGCGCGACCATCAAGCCGGTGCGCAGGTCCCAGTTGGCGAAGCGGCGCTTGCCCTGTTCGTACGCCCACCAGCCGGCCACCATCGCGATGCCGACGAAGAACGACAGGCGCATGCTGCGCGCGAAGCCCCAGCACAGGTCCTGCGGCCGCATGTAGGCGAGCCAGCTGAAGACCAACAAGCCGAAGAACGGTCGCCGGATGCTGAGGGGCAGCGCCGCCAGCACGATCGCGAAGACGAGCAGGTCGCGCATCGGGCCGCGTCAGCCGCCGAGCAGCACCGCCAGCAGGTCGCGCACGACCGGCGGCAGGCGCGTCGGGTCCCAGTAGTAGATCGTCACCACGACGACGACCAGGCCGACGAACGCGAACGCCGCGACCGCCGCGCGGATCCGGCCGCGGCTCACGGCCCGACGCTGCTCGGCGGTCTCGAACCAGGCGATGCCGCCCAGCACCGGCACCGGCAGGCCGCGCTCGACGTCGTCGAGGGTCTTGAACGAACCCTGCAGGAAGTCGAGCAGCAGGATCAGGCCGATCGCGACGCCGAGCCCGAGCACGCAGCCGATCAACGCGACGATGACGATGTTCGGCTCGGTCGGGTGCGGCGGGATCGTCGCGGCCTGCGCCACCCGGATCGGCGGCTGCTGCGCCAGCCGCGCGAGGATCTGCTGCTGCGCGTCGCGCGCCTCGGCGGCACGGCGGCGGTTCGCCTCGGCATCGTCCAGGTCGCTGCGCTTCTTGGTCCACGCCGCGTGCCCTTCGATCGCCTGTTCGATGCGCGTCTGCGCGGCGGCGATCAGGCCCTCGAGTTCCGTCACCTCGAGCCGCACCCTCGTGAGCACGGGTTCGTCGGCAGCGAGCTGTTCGCGCAACGGCACCAACGCCGGATTCGGCACCAGGCCGTCTTCGTCGGCCGCCTCGGTGACCAGGGCGGCGCGCAGGGCGGCCTCGCCCTTGGCGAGACGGCGCTGCAGCGCGACCCAGCCCGGCGAACCGGGGGTCCAGCTCTGCTGCGCCAGCCGAATCGCTACCAGTTCCTGGGTCAACGGCGCCAGCGCGGGGTTGCTCTGGGCTGCGGCGAGCAGTTGCACGGCATCGGGCGCCACCCGTTCGGGCAGCGCCGCCAGTTGCTCCTGCGCGCGCGCGACGCGCGCGGCGACCAGCGCCAGATCGACCCGCGCCGCCTGCAGCCGCTGCTGCTGCGTGCGGTGTTCCGCTTCACGCTCCGAACGCAGCCGGACCTGCGTCACCGGGTCGAGATCCGGCTCGATCCGGTAGCGCTGCTCGATCTGCTGCTTCTGCAGCAGGTACTGCTCGTAGGTGCGGCTCCAGTCGAGGCTGTCCCGATTCGCCCGATCGTAGGCCGCCTCGGCGCCGGCGCGCAGTCCGGCGACGCGCTTGTCGATGAACGTCTGCGCCACCGCGTTCGCGAGCGCCGCCGCGCGCACCCCGTCGGTGTCGCGGTAGAACACGCGCAGCAGCGCGTAACTGCGGTTGCGCTGCCCGGCGTTGTTGTCGTGCACGAAGATGCGCGAACGCACGTCCTTCTCGGCCAGTGCGCGCGCCGACGGATCGCTGTCCGTCGCTTCGGGCCACTTCAGCGTCAGCATCGCCTCACGCGCCGAGTACGGGATCGCCTCCTGGGCGTTGTCGACGATGTCCTTGAACGGATCCTCGATGTCCGACCGCAGCTCCCCGGGGATCGCCAGGTGCTCGAGGTGCGTCTCGGCGACGTAGTAGCGCGGAATGAAGAACGCGACCAACCCGCCGACGATCAGCCCGAGCAGCGACACCGGGACGAGTTGCCAACGCCGCCGCTTGACCAGGTCGAGGTAGCGCTGCAACGACAGCTGCGGCAGTTCGATCGTTGGCGACGTCATCGGTTCGGCGGGTCAGAAGCGGAAGTAGAGCGAATCGCGATCACCGCTCAGCACCTCGAACGCGGTCTGCGCCTGGGCGGCGCCGATCACCGTGCGCACCGCGAGCCCGACCGGTTCGAGCAGGCGTTGCAACAGCCGCGCCAGCAAGCCGAGGAACGTCGGCGGCACGTAGATGACGTCACGTTCGCGCATCGCGACGTTGCCGACCGTCAACCCGGTCGTGATCATCTCGCGGAAGTTGATGTCGACGACGAGCGGATGCTCGGCATCGGGGCGGATCAGGTAGACGCGGCCGAGGTTGGCCAGCGGCGTCCAGCCGACGGTGAACATCGCGTCCCAGAAGGTCAGGTCGGTCTGCATCACCACCGGCCCCTTCCGGTTGGTCTCGCCGACCGCGTAGATCCACTTCTCGGTGACGACGAAGCGCGCCTGCAGGCCGAGTTCCTCGGCGATGCCGTAGGCGCGCAGCTGCGCGGCGACGATGGCCGCGGCCTCGGCCTCGGTCTTGCCCAGCACGTAGACCGGTCCGACGTACGGCACGAAGATCGTGCCGTCGATCGCGATCGGCTGGAGCACCCCGAGTTCGGCGAGCCGCGGGTAGGCCGGGTTGGCCCGCGCCAGCGGCGACATCAGGAACTGCACCCGATCGCGTCCGCCGAGGTAGTTGGTGCGCGTCGCGTCGCCGTCGGCGCGCGCGCCGAAGCCCTTCTCCTGGAACAGCTCGCGGATGCGCTTGTCTTCGTAACTGCCGCAGCCGCACAGGCCGGCGAGTACCAGCAGGACGGACCTGCGCAGCCAGCGCAGCAGAGGATCGGCGTCGGAGTTCAACGTGGTTTGCCTTGCAAAGTGCGAAGGCCGCGCATCGTAGGACGGACCCGGGCGTTGGCAATGCAGCGCCCCGCGATCACGCCCTCGCATCGGCACTTCGGCGCCGCCAACCTGACCCCGCTTGCGATCGCTCGGTGCGCCCGGACGCCTGGGTCGCGGGCGACGGCCCTGGTGTCACCGGCTTCTTACGTTCCCCGGCTTCGGTCGGCCCCCACCACCCCCTACAACCGCGCGCCATGCGTTGGCTGCCGGTCCTGCTCGGCGCCTGCCTGCTCGGCGGCGCGCTCGGTACCTTTTGGTTCCGAGGCAACGACGCCGCCCCGCCGCCGGCCCCGCTGGTGGAGACCGCCCGGGGGCCGGCGAGCGGCGGCGATGCCGCGGCGGCGGTGGTCCCGAGCGACGACGAACGCCAGGACGGCGCCACGGGCGACGACGCCGCGATGCCGGTCGATGCCGCGGCCGACGGACGGGAAGCGGTGGGCATGCCCCCGGCTCGCGGCGCCCCGCGCGTGCAGGTGGTGCGCGGCGAGCCGCCGCTGGCAGTCGCTGGCGCGGTCGTCTACTTCGTGCGCGACGCCGACATCGCCGCCCGGGCGAGTCGGGCGCCCCTGCGCTTGCCGCCGACGCGGCCGGAGCTGCCCGAGGCGTTCGGTCGCCGAGCCACGACCGATGCCGAAGGCTACGTCGCGCTGCCGGCCAGCGAGGAACCGTGGCTGTGCAGCGCGTCGCACGACGGCGGCTTCGCGTTCGCCATGGTGCCGGCGCGCGATCACACGCACACGCTGTCCCTGCGGCCCGACGAACAGGTCACGCTGCGGGCGCTGGATCCCGACGATCGCCCCGTCGGCGGACTGCCGCTGATCATCGCGCAGCAGTTCGGCCGCGACGACGCGGGTCCGATCTGGCGCGGCACCACCGGCCCCGACGGCCGCGCCGTCGCCCGCCACTTCCAGCTCGTCCGCGAGCTGCGCCGCGATCCACCGCAGAGCCGCTTCTGCGCGCTGCCGGTGATGCCGGGTGGCCTGGCCGTCGAGTTCGCGGGTCAGCCGGCGACGGCCGACGAAGTGATCCTGCGCGCGGCTCCCCACGGCGACGTCGCCGTTCAGGTCGTCGACCACCAGGGTGTGCCCGTGCTCGCCCGCGCTGTGGTCGGACTGCTCCCCTCGACGCCGCTCCGTGGCCCCGAGGGGTTCCGGCTGCAGCCCGGACTGGTGGCGCCGCGCGCCGACAAGCCGCCCGGTGCCGACCCGGTGGTGCTGCCGTTCCAACCGGTCGACGCCGAGGTGCGGGCGTTCGCGCGGTTTGCGCTCGATCGGCGCCAGGCCGAGAGCACAAAGGCCGCCGGTCCGACCGCCGCCAAGGCGCGCATCGTCGTGCCGGTGCCGCTGCGGCCGACGCAGGCGCTGGTCGCGGGCAAGCTGCTGCTCGCCGACGGTTCGCCGTTCGGTGGAACGGTCGAGGCGGCGCTGTGGCAACACGACCGCGACGTGCTCGCGACCACGATCGACAGCATCGCCGACGGCCGCTTCGACCTGGTCTTGGCGCAGCGCATCGACCAGGCCGAGTACTGGCTCGAACTGCGCTGCGCGCCGCCGGCGGACGAGGGCCGCGCCGCGCTGGTGGGCGCGCGCGTGCGGCTGCCGCGGCTGGACGGCGGCATGCGGCACGAACTCGGCACGATCCGCCTCGTCGAGATGGTGCCGTGCGTGACCGGTCTCGTCGTCGACGACGAAGGCACCGCCGTCGCCAACGCCGAAGTGCAGGTGCAGCAGGAACTGCCGGCACCGGCCAACGAACGGCCGCGCGACCCGTGGCGCCCGCTGCCGTTGTTCCGCACGCGCACCGGCGACGACGGGCGCTTCGTGATCCCGGGCCAGAAGCCGCCGGGCACGCTGCGCGTGCGCGCCGACACCGATGCGCACTTCGCCGATTCGGTGCCGCTGCACACGCAGGGCCAGGACGTGCGCATCCGCATCGACCGCAACGGCATCCTGCGCGGCCGGGTGCTGCTGCCCGAGTTCCTCGCCGACGGCACCGCGTCGCTGGTGCTGCGTCCATTCGATCCGGCCGCGCGCGAACGCGACACGCGGCGCATCGACCTCGGGCACGCGCGCGGTGGTCGCTTCGTCGTCGAGCCGCTGCGTCCTGGCCGCTTCGACGCCGTGGTGACGGCGCGCAACCTGCCCGAACCCCTGGCCGTCGTGCCGGACGTCTTCGTGGTGCCCGGTGAAGTCCGCGACGCACGGCTGCGGCCGCTCGACCTGCGCGGCGCCCTGCACCGCTTCCGGCTGCGTGCCGTCGACGCCGCCGGGCAGCCGTTGCCGCTCGATGGCCCGATCCTCGCTCGCCTGCCGCGGGCCGACGGCGCCATCGCCGACGCGGCCTTCCGCTGGCAGCGTGGGCGCGCCGAACTGATCACCGCCTCGCCGACCGTGGACCTGACGTTCTTCGGCCGCGGCCACCAGACCCTGCGCACGGTGCTCGGTGCAGGCGATCACGACGTGCGCCTGCCGGCGACGCGCCCGGCCCTGCTCGAACTGCCCGGCGCGCGCGCGATGTGCGGCCCGCACCGCCGCGTGCGCGTCTCGGTGGTGCTGCAGGGCGACACCGGACTGCCCGGCTCGTTCGGCGGCGTCGACCAACGCAGCGGCGAGCGCTTCGGGTTCGCGCGATGGGACCTCGGCCGCAGCAGCGGTGCGTGGCTCGGCGCGTCGGACACCGTCGAGGTGCCGTTGCTGCAGAGTGGCAAATACCAGGTGCTGCTGCGGCCCCACGTGACCGACAGCGAACGCACACCGCAGGGCGAGCTGGCCTTGGGCGTCTTCGAACTGCAGGTCGACGGCGCTTCCTGGCAGCCCGTGCGCGTGCCGGTCGACCCGCTGGCGCTCGGCGCCCTGTTGCAGCGCCTCGATGGTGACTTCGCTGCCGCCCAGGCAGCACAGCAGCGCGGCGAGCCTCGCGGCGGCCGGCCCGGCGGACGGTAGCCGGCTACAGCCCTTCGGCGCGCACCGCGGCGCGACGCACCTGCAGGTCCTGCTGCGGGTGCACCGCGAACGTCGGCAGGCGCTCCGGATCCAGCGGCCGTCGTTCCGCCGGCACCAGTTCGACGCCGTCGAGAAGCACGCGCACCAACGCCGACGTGCGCTGCGAGTTGGCAGCGACGTCGATGACCAGTCGGTGCACGGCGCCGGCGACGACGACGGCCTTCGGCTCCCCGGCGAGCGCCGTGGTCGCGCGCACGAACGCCTTGTGCGCGACGTCCTCGCGCCGAACGTCGCCCTCGACGAGGGCCGCCTGCAGCGAATCGTTGCCGCCGGCCACCAGCACGACGCCGATGCCGCGGAACTCGAACGCCCAGAAGCGCCGGCCGACCGCGGTCGGCGGCAGCACCAGGTCGATCGTCAACACGCTGCGCTGCGCCCGCGGCTCGATGCCGGCCGTGCCGCGCAGCATCTGCCACTCGAGCTCGGCCCACTTGCGGCCACCACCGGCGAACTCGATCGCGTCGCCATGCAGCTGCCAGCCCTCGGCGGCGTCGAGTTCGCGTGGACCGAGCGCGACCTCGGCGACGAGTTGGTCGCCGGCGATGCGCACCTCGATCGCCGCACCACGTGGTGCCGCCGCCGTCAGGTCGTCGACCAGACGCTGGCGCCTGCCGCTCATCCGCGCCGTGGCGTCGGCCTCGCGCAGTTCTGCTTCCTCACCCGCCGAACGCTCGCTGGCGGGCACCAGGTTGCGGCACAACTCGATCGCCTTCTCGAGAGCGCCGAGGCTGCCGCCGATCGCCGCCGCCTCGCGCGCCCCGCGCAACTGGGCGAAGGCATCCGTTCGATCGAGCGTGGATTCGAGCCGTTCGCCGCGCACCCGCAGCACCAGGGGTGCCACCTCGTCGGCCAGGAAGTCGCGTTGGACCTGCGGCAGGGCGGCGAGCATCGGGCCGATGCCCGCGAGGTCGTCGCCGACCAGCCGGAACACCGCGACGCCGAGCGCTCGCACGTCGGCGGGCAGCCCGGCGACGGCACGATCGGCCTGCAAGCGCGTGAACATCTCCGCGAAGCGCAACTCGGTGATGCGCACCGGTCGCGGCGCCCCGCCGGTGACCGCGCCGACGAGCTGCGGCGCACTCGCCGCGGCATCGACGCGCAGTTCGAGCGCATCGGCTCCGCCGACGCGTTGGAACGCCACCACCGGCGACGAACTGGCCGCGATCGCGGCGAGCAACGCACGCTCGACGGCCGCCGCAGCTTCCAGCACCTCGCGGTGGCGCGCAGTCCGTTCGGCGCGCGCGCCTTCGTCCGGCGCGACCGTCGGCAGCATCGCCAGCGCGTCCTCGGCGCGGCCATGGCAGAACGTCCGCCACGCCAGCGCGGCGCGTCCGGCGACCCGCTCGTCGGCGGCGCGCTCGATCGCCGCCCGCACGTCGACCTGCAGTTCGTTCCACTCGCGGTCGAGACCGGGCCACGGACTGCGGCCAGGACGGAAGCGCGCGCTCGCCGGCCACTGGTCGGCGAACTCGACGCGGAACCGCTGGATGTGCGCCTGCACGACGTCGGCGGGCTCGGTGCGCAGCAGCGCGGCGAACGCTCCGCGCGCGTTGGCGACCTCTTCGCGCATCGCCGTGGCCGTCGCGCGTTCGGCCGCCTCGATCGCCTGCAGCGGCTCCTTCTGGGCGTCGACGTGACGCGCCTTCAGCTGCGCCTGCAGCGCTGGCGTCAGCCGCTCGGCCAACGGGTTGCTGCTGCCATTGCAGAAGTCCTTGAGTCCGCCGACCCAGATGCGCGCAGCGGCGGCGAAGTCGCTCGCGCGCAGCTCCTCGTCGGCGCGCAGCGACAACCGATGCTGGAAGAACTGCTCGCAGCGAGCCACCAGGTCCTGGTCGCGCGCGGCGATCGCACGATCGATCTCGGACTGCAGCTCTTCGAGGCGGACCATGCGCACGGCGGCAGCGAGCTGCCCGAGCGAGAAGCCGACGCGCTCGAGCAGCCGCGGCTGCAGCCGTTCGCGCAGCACCTGCTCGCGGTCGGGCCACACCGCCGGATCGATCAGCCAGTTCCGGAACGCCTCGCCGCTGCTGCCGCCGAACTCGTCGACGACGGCATCCACGGCGCGCTGCAGGTCGTCCTGCGCCGCGCGTTCCCGTCGCTGCCACTCGGCCTCGCCGCCGAGCGGCACCGACGTGATCGTGCGCAGGTGCAGCAGGCGCGCGCCGGGCGTCGGCCGGGCGGCCAGTTCGGCATCGAGCCGCGCCAGGAACTCGCTCGCGGTCGGCGCTGCCTCCGCCGGATCCTGGCGTTGGGCGCCGAACCACCACGCCGCCGCGGCGACCGCCACGACGCCGACGGCGAGCAGGCTGGGACGCAGCCAGCGCCCGCGGTCGCCTTCGCCAGCGGACAACCGCTGCGCGTCGATCTGCGGCGGCAACGACTTCTCGAGCCGCTCGAGGTCGTCGAGCAGATCGCGCGGCGTCTGGTAGCGGACCGTCAGGTCCTTCGCCAACAGCTTGCGGATCACCAACGACATGCCATCGGACAGCGCCGAGTTGATCGCCTTGGGCGACACCGGCAGCTCGTGCAGCACGTTGGTGATCAGCTCCGCCATCGTGTCGCCCCGGAACGGCGGCACGCCGGTGACCATGTGGTAGAGCGTCGCTCCGAGCGAGTAGAGGTCGGTGCGCACGTCGACGTCGTGCGGGTTGCGCGCCTGCTCCGGCGAGATGTACTGGGGCGTGCCGACGGTCGCTCCGTCGCGCGTCAGGGTCAGGTCGGCCGGCCCCTTCGCCAGCCCCATGTCCGTCAGCTTCACGTTGCCGGCTTCGTCGATCAGGATGTTGCCGGGCTTGATGTCGCGGTGGATCACGCCGCGCTGCCAGGCGTGGTCCAGCGCCAACGCCACCTGACGCGCCACGGCCAACACGTACTGCTCCGCGAACATCCCCCACTCGCCGAGCAGTTGCCGGAGCGACTTGCCCTCGACGAACTCCATCACGAAGTAGTGGTAGCCGCCTTCCTCGCCGAGGTCGAAACCGGCGACGATGTTGGGGTGGTTCAACGAGGCGACGATGCGCGCCTCGCGTTTCAGCCGGTCGACGTAGCGCGCGTCGCGCGCCAGCGAGGGCTTCAGCACCTTCAACGCGACGATGCGGTTCAGCCGCTTGTGCCGCGCCTTGAACACCGTGCCCATGGCGCCCGCACCGACCCGGTCGAGGATCTCGTACTCCTGGAACGGCTGCGCGAACGTCATCGCATCACGCGGTGTCGTCGTTCGCCGGCGCCTGGCCGGTCGGCCGGCCGTCGGCGTCGAGGGCGTACTTGTCGAGCTTGCGCTGCAGGGCGAAGCGCGACAGGCCGAGCAGGTCGGCGGCGCGGCTCTTGTTCGATTGGGCTCGATCGAACGCCTTCTGGATCTCCCGGATCTCGAGCTCGCGCACCATGTCGGGCAGCGTGGTGCCACGCTCCGACGGCACGAGGCCATCGTCGGCCGCCACCGCGCCAGGGCCGCGCCGCCCCTCGCGCACGTGCGGGCTCAGGTGCGACTCGAGGATGATGCCGTCGCACAGGATCGCCGCGCGCCGGATCTCGTTCTGCAGCTCGCGGACGTTGCCGGGCCACGGGTAGGCGATGATGCGCTCCATCGCGTCCGGGCTGATGCGCACCCGACCCGGCGTCTCGCGCTGCAGGTCGCCGAGGAAGCGTTTGACGAGCAGCGGCACGTCTTCCTTGCGGTCGCGCAGCGGCGGCAAGTGCACCGGCAGCACCGCGAGGCGGTAGTAGAGGTCTTCGCGGAAACTGCCCTCGCGCACCATCGCCTCGAGGTTGCGGTTGGTCGCGCAGATCAGGCGCACGTCGATCTTGACGGTGTCGCGGCTGCCGAGTGGCCGCACTTCGCCTTCCTGCAGCACGCGCAGCAGCTTCTTCTGCAGTTCGAGCGGCAGGTCGCCGACCTCGTCGAGGAACAGCACGCCGCCGCCGGCACTCTCGAACAGCCCCTTCTTGTTCGCGGTGGCACCGGTGAAGGCGCCGCGCACGTAGCCGAACAGCTCGCTCTCGAGCAGCGCTTCCGGCAGGGCCGCGCAGTTCTCGCTGACGAACGGCTTGCCGCTGCGGCGGCTCTGCGCGTGGATGGCGCGCGCAACGAGTTCCTTGCCCGTGCCGGAATCGCCGGTGATCAGCACCGGGTCGTCGGCCTCGATGTACTTGTCGAGCAGCGCGAACAGCCCGCGCATCGCGCGGCCGTTGCCGACGATCTGCTTGTAGTCGTACTTGCTGCGCTGGCCGAGGCTCTGCGCCGACAGCTCCTCGCGGATCTGCGACAGCTCGCTGGTCTTCTCCTGCAGCTGGCCCTTCAGCGCCGCGTTGAGCTGGTCGACCCGATCGAGGGCCTGCTGCAACTCGATCTGCTTGCCGCGCAACTGCTCGACGTTTCGCGCCGTGTGGATCGCCGTGCCGGCGTGGTCGGCGAGCGACAGCAGCAGCGCCTTCTCGCGCTCCTGGAACACCTGCTGCTGGAGACGGTTGTCGACGTAGAGCACACCGCCGATGTCGTTCTGCACGCGGATCGGGATGCACAGCACCGACCGCAGTCGCAGGTCGGCGACCGACTGCAGGTCGCGGAAACGATCGTCCTCCTGCGCGTTCGTCGTCAGTTCGGCGACACCCGTCGACATCACGCGGTTGGCGATCGTGCGCGAGATCTTGAACTCCGGCGACAGCACCTCTTCCTGGGCGAAGTTGCGAGCGACCTCGACCGAATGGTCGCCGGTCTTGCCGAGGATCAGGAAGCCGCGTTCGGCGCCGCAGAGGGCGATCGCCGCGTCGACGATCTGTGTCAGCAGCCGGGTGAGGTCGCCTTCCTCGTTCAGCGCGCGAGCGATCTGCAGGAACGCGACGAGGTCCTGGCTGCCGCGCGGATGGTCGCCCGGCCGCGTCTCCTCGACCGAACCGTTCTCGGTCGCCGGGATGCCGAGCGTGATCTCGTAGTTGCCGACCACGAACGTCTCGCCGACCTTCAGCTCGGCGCGCAGCACCGGCCGGCCGCGCAGCTTCGCCGGATTCTGGGCGCCCGCGTCGGCGAGCACGAACAGCCCGTCCTGGCGTTCGACGCGGCAGTGGATGCGCGAGATCAGGCGGTCGGGCAGGAACAGGTCGGCCTCGCGCGAGCGGCCGACGGTGACGACTTCCTGGTGGAAGGCGTGCGTCTCGGACTTGCCGTCGCGGTTGACGATCAGCAGGAAGGGGCCGTTGGGCATGAACGTGCAGGCGGATAGCCCGATCCGGAGTCGCTGTAACCGGGGCCGGAACCGCTGCGCAGCATGCTACCGCACGCCGCCGGGTTCGCCCGCGAGCAGGTGTTCGGCCGCGGCGACCACTTCGTCGACCGCGATGTCGCGCATGCATCGATGATGGCCGAGCGGACAGACCTTGCGCTGGCAAGGCGAGCACGGCAGGTCCTTGCGCAGCAGGGCGGTGCGCTCGAGGCAGTAGTTGGTGTAGTTCGGATCGGTCGGACCGATCAGGCACACCACCGGTCGGTCGAACGCGACCGCGACGTGCCGCGGGCCGGTGTCGCCGGTGATCATCAGCGTGCCGCGCGCGACCAGGGCCTTCAGCTTGTCGAGCGGCAGCACCGGATCGGCGAGGCAGATCGCGTCGCCCGCGGCTGCGATCGTGCGGCCGAGTTCGACCTCCCCGGGACCGACGAGCACCAGCGCGCGCATGCCGTGGCGCTGCTGCAGGCGCCGCGCCACCTCGCCGAAACGTTCGGGCGGCCACAACTTGCTCGCGCCGAAGTTGGCGCCGACGACGAGCAACAGCAGCGGCGTGCCGCCCTGGATCCCGAGTGACGCCAGGTGCTGAACGATCCATGCGTCGTCGGCGGGCGGCACATGCAGGTCCGGCCGCAGGTCGGTGCGCGGCACGCCGAGTTCGTCGAGCAGGTCCGCGTAGTACATCGGCATCGGCACCGGCCATCGGCGCGGCCCTTCGCGCCGCTGCCACCACCGCCGCCGCACGGCCGCCGTCTTGCCGAGGTTCATCAGCAGCGGCCGCCCTTGCCGGTAGCCGAGGCGCAGCGGCACGCGCGCGCAGAACGGCACGAGCCCGGTCGCCAGCGAGTTGGGCAGGACGACCGCGAGGTCGAACGCGCTCGCCTTCATCGTGCGCACGGCGCGCAGGAAGTCGCCGATCCCCTGCGCCCGCGGCGTGTCGACGATGGCGTCGAACCAATCGCTGCCGGTGACGAGCGGCCGCAGGTAGGGTCGCATGCCGGCGGTGATCTGCGCGTGCGGGAACGCGCGCCGCAAGCGCACGAACGCGCTGGTGGCCATCACGAAGTCGCCGAGCCAGTTCGGCGTGCGCACCCAGATACGACGGATCGTGGCGGGGTCGACGGTGCGGGTCATGCGCGGACTCGTGGCAAGGCGGCAACACGGAACGCCGCCGGAACGCACAAAGCAAGCGGGAGCCGCGGCCGCAGGGACAGGCCGAGCGCTGGCCTGGGCAGGCGCACTTGCTATCGTGCCCGGCCCACCTCGCGCCGCATCGGCGCCCCACCAACATGGCATCCCAGGCCACCATCGATCGTCTCTGCGCCGAGTTCGACAGCCCGCCCGAGCACATCACCGCCGCGGTGGCGCTGCTCGAGGAGGGCGCGACCCCGGCGTTCCTCGGCCGCTACCGCCGCCACGCACTCGGCAACCTGCCGGAAGACCGGCTGCACGCGATCGCCGAACGACTGCACGCGCTGACCGAGATCGAGCAGCGCAAGCAGGCGATCCTGCAACAGGCCGAGGAACGCGGGAAGCGCACGCCCGAACTCGATGCGATGCTGGCGGACTCCGTCGACCAGGACGTGGTCGACGACCTCTACCAGTCGATGCGCCCGCGCCGCCGCGGCGTCGCGATGCAGATGGAGGAGAAGGGGCTGATGCCGTTGGCGATGGCGCTGCAGCACCGGCAGATCGGCGAGCAGTCGTTGCAGGATCTGGCCGGCACCTACGTCGCCGCCGATGCGGGCCTCGACACGCCGGAGAAGGTGCTCGAAGGGGCGCTGCTGATCCTCAGCGACCGCATCGCCCACGACCCGACGACGCGGGCGCGGTTCCGCAGCGAGCTGAAGCACGGCGTGCTGCGCGCTCGCGCGGTGAACCCCGACGTCGGCAGCGATTCCGCGGCCCGCTACAAGGAACTGTTCGACTTCGCCGAGCCGATCGGGCGCATCCCGACCGGCCGCATGCTGGCGCTGCGCCGAGCCGAGCGCGAAGGCATCCTCGCGCTCGAACTGACCTTGCCCGAGGGCCGGCATCGCGAGCTGCTGCGCGAGCTGCACGGCAAGGACCTCGTCGCCGACACGCCGCTGTGGCAGTTCTTCGATCTGGTGTTCGACCACGCTGCGCAGCAGCTGCAGGAGTGGTGCGGCAAGGACGTTCGCCGGCGACTCAAGGAGAAGGCCGACCGCGAGGCCGTTCGCACCTACGCCCGCAACCTGCGATCGCAGCTCCTGGCGCCGCCGCTCGGCAGCAAGAAGGTGCTGGCGCTGCGCACCAGCAGCAAGGTCGTGTGGGCGGTGTTGCTCGGCGAGGACGGTGCTGTTGCGCAACACAAGACGCTGCCGGTGGAGACCGACGAGCAGAAGCAGGGCGCCCTGCAGTGGCTCGCCGAGATCGTGCGCACCGAGAAGCCGGCGGCGATCGCGCTGCCGCACGGCCGGCGGCAGGCCGGTGGCGAACGCGCCGTCGCCGACCTGCGGCAAACGCTCGGCGAGACGCCGATGCCGATGGTCGTGCCGGTCGACGAGGCCGCGTCGACGATCTTCGCGACGAGCACGTTCGGCAAACGCGCAATCCCCGGGGTCGAAGTCGGCGTGCGCACGGCGATCTCGTTGGGGCGTCGCCTGCAGGACCCGCTGCTCGAGCTCGCCCGCATGGACATGCGCACGCTGGGCCTGGGCCAGACGCTCGACGATGTGCACCAGGGCATGCTGCAACGGGAACTCGGCGCGGTCGCCGGGTCTTGCCTCGCGACCATCGGCCTCGACCTCAATACGGCCGACGCCGACCTGCTCGAGCAGCTGCCGGGCCTCGACGGCGAGCGCGCCAAGGCGATCGTCGAGCACCGGCGCAAGATCGGCGGTTTCGCCAGCCGCGCCGCGCTGGCCGACGTTCCCGGCCTCGACGCGGTGACGGTGCGCAACATCGCAGGCTTCCTGCGCGTGGTCGGCGGCACGGAGCCGCTCGACGCGACCGCCGTGCATCCCGAGGACTACGCGATCGCCGCAGCCGTCGCGCAAAAGCGCGGCGTTGCGCCGATCGACCTGCTCGGCCAGAACCTCCGCGAGGTTCCCGCCGACGAGTTCTGCACTCCCGACATCTCCCGCTTCCGGGTGATCGGCGTGCTGCAGATTCTCCATCGCGGCAAGAACGACAGCCGCGGTGAACTGGTCGCGACCGAGAACGTCGGCGTCACCAGCATCGCCGACCTGCACACCGACCGCGAACTGCGCGGCCGCATCGCCAGCCTGACCGAGTTCGGCGCGTTCGTCGACGTCGGCATCGGCCACGACGGCCTCGTCCACGTGTCGCAGATCCCCGGGCACCGCCTGCGCGATCCGCAGCAGATGCTGCGCGTCGGCGAAGTGGTGACGGTCTGGGTGCTCAATGTCGACCAGGCGGCGCAGAAGATCTCCCTGTCGATGCACATGCCACGCCACCTGCAGGAGGGCCGGCGCCCGACGCTTGGCGAGCGCATGGACCAGCAGCAGGGCAAACGCCGACGCCCCGAGCGGCACGAGCAGGGCGAGCGCCGCGGCCCGAGCGGCCCGCCGGGCCGCTTCGCCGGTGCCAGCCGGGTCGGCGAGCGACGGCCGCCGGGCGAGCCCGGTCGCGGCGACGAACGCCGGGGCGGCTTCGGCGGCCCGCGGGGTCCACGCGGCGACGACGGCGACGACCGCGGGTTCCGGCGCGGCCGCGGCGGCGGCCCCGGACAGCAACGCGTCTACACGGTCGAGCCGGCGCGCGAAGCGGCGGAGACGCGCACGCACAAGGGCGAGTTCACCTCGCTCGCCAACCTGCGCGCCCTGCTCGGCGGCAAGGCGACCCAGAAGCCCGAGCCGCCGCCCGAACCGGGCCCGACCGACGCAGCCCCGCCGTCACCATGACGCAGGTCTTCGTCGGCGACCGCGCCGCGACCTTCGGCGGCGATTGGCCGCAGGGTTTCTTCCCGCTGCGCGGGGCCGCAGCGGCGACGTTCCTCGACGAGATCGCCGCGCGCGGACGCTTCGTCGACCGGGACGTCGCCGAACGGACCCCGACGTGGAAGCAGTGGATCCCCTACTGCGTGTTGCGGTGCGCGGCGCCGGCTTCGGCGGCGGACGCCGGGGTGTTCGTGGTTCGCCGCACGAAGGGGCAGAGCGAAGCCCGCCTGCACGGCCTGTGGTCGATCGGCATCGGCGGCCACATCGAACCGGAAGACGCGGAATCCGGCCCCCTTGGGCCGGCTGCCGGCGCCCCCTTCTTCGACCGCGCCCTCTGGCGTGAGTTGGCCGAGGAACTGCACTTCCGTGCGGGCCCGCCCGCCCCCGCCAGGCTTCTGGGGCTCGTCAACGACGACCGCACCGAAGTCGGGGCGGTGCACGCCGGACTGGTCTACGCAGTCGATGTCCCGCTGCCACTGGCCGCGGCCCGCCAGGCCGTGGCGGTCCGCGAGACCTCGAAGATGCACGGGGGCTTTACCCACCTTGTCGAGTTCGCCGACCTGTGGCAGAATCCGGCCTCCTTCGAATCCTGGTCGCAGATGCTGGTTCTCGCAGGAATCGCCGGTCCAATCGGCGGTTGCAGCGCGAGCGGATACGGCGGCCAACCGGGGTGATCCCTCCGGCGTGGTCAGCGCCGGCACCTGGATTCGGAGCCCGAAACGACACCTGATCCCAACGCCAGCCCGTCCTCGCGGATTGCGCTGCGCAGGAGACCCCCGATGTCCGACCGAAACACCACCCGCCTCACTCGCGACGAAGTCTACGACCTCTTGATGAACGCCCGGCAGGCCGAATGGGTCGAGTTGTCCCTCGACGACGGCCGTTCGCTCAGCGGCGCCATCATCTTCAACGAGTTCAAGGGCACCGGCCGCCTGATCAACGTCGACGAAGAGTTCAGCTTCGATTTCAACGTGGACCAGGTTCTGGACGTCAAGCTCTGATCCGCGCGAACGACGTCGAATCCGCGCCGGTGCGGGCCTCGTGCCCTGCCGGCGCGGTTGCATGTACGGCCCGAAGCGTTGGCGAAAAAAAGTGGCGCCGCAGGTCTTGCGACCCACGGCGCCACGAAACTCCAGACCCACCAACCGCGCCCGATCGAGGAGCAGCCAACCGTCGTCCGATCGATGCGCAACCGGCCTGAGCCGGCAGGCTGGCGGGCGACCAGAGTCAGCCCACCCGGATGCCTAGTCCGGGCGGACCGTGCTGTCGGCCCCTCCCAAGGCGACCGCCCAACACCGCGGGCACCGTAGGCACCGAGCGAATCGGCGCCAAGCGATTTCTTGACGCAACCTACTACATCTGGTGCCGCAGTCCGATCGCCGCCCCACCGCTCCTAGGGCGGCGCGCCGTCCGTCGGGAGCACGACGCGGAACGACGTGCCTCGCCCGACTTCGCTCGCCACCTCGATGCGCCCGTGATGCCGCTCGACGATGCCGTGGCTGATCGCGAGGCCAAGGCCCGTGCCCTTGTCGACGTCCTTCGTGGTGAAGAACGGATCGAAGATCTTCGGCAGGTGCTCGGGCGCGATCCCCGACCCATGGTCGGTGACCGTCAGCACCACCTGATCGTCGAGGACGTCGTTGCCCATGCGCACGACAGCGCCACGCGGCGACGCATCCTTGGCGTTGAGCAGGATGTTGATCAGCACCTGCAGCAAGTGGTTCGCCGAGCCGAGCAGGACCCGGTCCGGCGGCAACGGTCGCGACTCGACGACGAGTTCGACCTCGGCGGCCTGGAACGGCAGGCGCACGAGGTCGGCAGCCTCGCGCTGCAGCTTGCCGACATCGACCGCGCGCAAGCCGAACGGCGCTTCGCGCGAGAACTGCAGCAGGCCGGCCGTGATCTGCGAGACGCGGCGAGCATGCTTCTCGATCACGTCGAGATCGGCCAGCAGCCGGTCGGGCGGATCCCGATCCTGCACGCGGTAGCGCAGGATCTGCACCTTGTTCGCGATCACGCCGATCGGGTTGTTGATCTCGTGGCTCACGCCGGCGGCGAGCGTGCCGACCGAAGCGAGTTTCTCCGACAGCGCGAGATGCCTCGAGAGCCGGACCAGCTGCGCCTCGTTGCTCCGAAGCCGCGCCAGCACGTTCGCGACGAAGTAGATCGAGAACGCGACGGTCGCCACGTAGGCGAACACGAGCAGCCAGAAGCCCGTGGGCTGGATGCGCTGCAAGTCGATCAGGCCGATGTCGAGCGGGTGGTGCGGCAACCAGCCCGTACTCTCGGCGACGCCGAGCGACACCAACAGCAGCAGGCTCGCGACCGCCACGCCGAGGGCCGCCGGGATCGAGAGGACCAGCGCGGCGATGAACGCGTGGAACAGGTAGAACAGCGCCAGCGGGTTGGTGATGCCCCCGGAGAAGTGCAGCAGCGCGGTCAGCACGAGCAGGTCGACCGCGATCTGCAAGAAGACGTGGCGGCGGATCGTCGGCAGCCGCTGCCGCCTCAGGCGGCTGAACCACAGGATGTAGCAGCCGTCGACGAGGGTCAGCAGCGCGCCCAGGCCATAGAACGGCCACGGGTCGGGCAGGACCGCCAGCACATGCGTCGCCAGCGCGCCGAGCCAGATGATGCTGGCGGCGACGAGCAGCCGGAGGCGGTTGAACCACGCAATCTGCGTGACCAGCACCCCGAGCTGCCGCTGCTCGTCGGACAGCGACAACCGTTCGCCGGGGCCTGGCAACGAGGTTTGCACCGAGCCAGCGTAGGACCGCAGGTGTCGCCACGGCAAGGCGACCGGTGCAGCACCTTCACTCGCGATGCCGGGACTCGTACTCGGTACGCGTGTAGAACCAGCACGCGAGCGCGAGGCACACGCCGGTGAACCACGCCAGGTCCAGCCACGGCTCGCCGACGAAGTCACCCGACATCCGCTGCGCCGGCCAGAGTTCTTCGGCGAGGCGGGGTTCGGGCCGAATGCCGTCGAGAACGATGCGTCGCATCGGGTCGGCAATGGTCACCTGCCGCAGGGTCGGCGACACCGGCAGGTTCGCCGCGAGCTGCTGAAGCCCGACGACGAACACCGCTGCCATCAGCAGTGGCCGCCGGAACGCCGCGCTGAACAGCACCGCCGCGGCGGCGTACGCGGCGGCCCCGACCGCCATCGCCATGGCGAACACCGCCGCCGTGCCGTGCTCACGCCCACCGAGCCACAGGTCGTCGTGCGGGGCGAGCGCGAGATCGACGACCAGCACGCCCAGCACACCGACCACGGCGCCGGCAATCGCCGCGGCGAGCCACTTGCCGAGCAGCAACGGGGCGCGGCCGACGGGTCGCAGGAACAGGTACTGCGCCGTGCGGTCCTCGAGATCGCCATGCGCCGCGTGCACGCCGAGGTAGATCGTCAACCACGGCATCAACACGCTGCCGAGCAGCCACCACAGCAGGACGCAGAGCAGCGTGCGGCCGTCGACATCGTCGTCGGTGTTCGCACCGAGCAGCCAACATCCGGAGCCGAGCAACACGAGACCACCAGCCACGATCCAGCGCACGCGGTGCCGCGCGAGCCGTGCCAGGGTCTGGCGCGTCGACTCGAGCACCGTGCCAACGAACCCGAGAGCTGGCGACACCGTGCTCATCCGACCAGGTACCCGAACAAGGAAGCGAGGTCGCCGTCGAGCGCCATGACTTCGTGGATGGCGCCTGGCCACTGCGCGGCGTGGTTCGTGAGCCGAGTGTGGAACGTCGCCGAGCCGTCGATCGCGACTTCGACGCCGTCTTCGATCACCGCGACGCTGCGGACTTCGTTCCACCCCACCAGGGCGGCCGCGAGCTCGCGCGAGTGGGTGCAGGCGATGCGCAGACGATGCGGCTGCGACGGCAGCGCGCTGCGCAGTTCGCCGATGCGCCCATCGGCCAGCAACCGCCCCTGGTGCACGAGCACGACCCGATCGGCCACGGCTTCCAGTTCGTGGAGCACATGGCTCGACACGAGAACGCCGACGCCGCGGGCTGGCAGCCCGCGGATCATCCCCGCAAGTTCGCTGCGGGCAACCGGGTCGAGTCCCGTCATCGGTTCGTCGAGCAGGACGCAGCGCGGTTCGTGGGCCAGCGCTTGCGCCAGCCGCACGCGTTGCCGCATGCCCTTGCTGTACTCCCGAATGCGGCGGCGCATGTGCGGCGCCAGCCCGAGTTCGGCGAGCACATGTTCGGCGCGCTCGCGCGCCTCGCGAGCCGACCGTCCGTGGTAGCGGAGCATCCAGGTGACGAACTGCACACCAGTCAGTTCGTCGTAGAGCCGGTCGATGTCCGGACAGAACCCGAGCCGCGCGCGCGCCTCGCGGCTGCCGGCCGGCAGCCCGTCGACGAGGATGCGGCCCTGGCTTGGCGCGAGCAGCCCGACCGCCAACTTCATCAGGGTCGTCTTGCCGACGCCGTTCTTGCCGACGAGGCCCACGACTTCGCAGCCCACCTGGAACGTCACGTCCATCAGCGCGGCGACGACGCCGTACCACTTCGAAACCGAAGTGAAGGCCAGCCGTGGCGAACCGGCCGGGTCGACGATCGCCGTGGTCATTGCATCGCCTCCGCGACCCGCAGGTGCTTGCGCGCGCGCAGCCCGAGCAGGGCCAACAGGGCAGTCAGCATGACGGCGCTGCCGCCGACCGGCGCATCGCGTGCGGCGAGACCCCCGATCCACCGGGCGATCGTTGCGCCGGCCTCCCACACGGAGAACACCGTGCGCAGCGAGGGGTCGCGGGTCGCAGCGGCGGCCACCACGCCAACCGCGGCACTGCCGACCAGCAAGACCGTCCAGAGCACCATCGCCGCGGCCGGCGAGGCGCATGTCGCCGAGAGCAGGATCGCGAGCGACGTCCAGATCAGGGTGGCCACGGCGAGACCCGCCAGCGCTTGCAGCATCGGCGCCCAGGTCCCCGCGAGCAGCTGCCAATCCTCGTGCAGCGCCACGGCGATGAGCCACAGGACGAGCGGCGCGGCGAGCGTGACGATTCCGAGCAGCAGCGCGGAACCGACCAACTTGGCCAGCAGGTACGTGAACGGCGAGATGCCGCGCGTCCAGTACAGCTCGAGCGCGTTCGTCGTNNCACGGGCAGCCACCAGAGCCGACAGCACCAGGGCGATCATGGTCCCTGGCACCGCAAGCACCGGTTCGATGTAGAAGTCGATCTCGAGCGGGTTCCAGGCGCCGATGCCGCGCGGGCGACCCTGGCCCAAGGCCTGCATCGACGGCGGGCCGAACTGCAGGACCCCGAACAGGATCAACAGCATCACGAGCCGCACGATTGCCGGCAGCAGGCAGGCGAACACGACCGCCTGGCCCCACCGGGACTGGAACAGGAGCGAGGCCTCCTGCATGGCCAGAGGCCACCACCGGCGCCAGGCCGGGACCGGCCGGAAGTCGGCGCGGCGGTAGGCCAGCGGGGAACTCATGGGCGCACGTTCGCTCCCGACGATGGCGAGGGTGCGTTCACGGCGTGCAGGAACACCTCCTCCAGCGAACGCCGGTGGGGCACGAGCGCGTGCACGGCCGCGCCGGCGATGCTGCACGCGGCGAAGACCGCACGCGTTTCACGGCCTGGGGCCAGGACGATCGAGTAGCCGCCGTTCGTCTCGCGCGTGACCGTGCCCACGGTGGCGAGCGCTGCCTCCAGAGCCACGCTCGGGCGATCCACGACGAGGCTGTGTTGGCGAACCGGCCCACCGGTCAGGCTGGCAAGGCTGCCCTGCGCGACGACGCGTCCCTGCTCCAGCACGATGGCCGCGCTGCAGACGGATTCGACGTCGTGCAGGATGTGCGTCGAGAACAACACGGACTTCTGGAGATCGCGCGCCATGCGCCCGACCAATCCGAGCATGTCGGCGCGGCCTGCCGGATCGAGTCCGTTGGTCGGCTCGTCGAGGAAGAGCACCTGCGGATCGTGCACGAGGGCCGCGGCGAGTTTCACCTTCTGGCGCATGCCCGTGCTGAACCCCGCCACGGGCCGGTAGCGCTGCTCCTCGAGCCCGACCAGATACAGCACCTCATGGGCGCGGCGCCACGCATCCCGCTGCGGCATGCCGTTCAACATCCCGAGCATCGCCACCATCTGGAACCCGGTCGCCTGGGGCAGGTACGCGTCTCGCTCCGGCATGTAGCCGACGTGGGCACGGACCTCCGCGGCACCCGCGCCGGGTGCGAGGCCCGTGAAGGCGACGCGCCCGGAGGCCGGCCGCACCAACCCGAGCATGGCCTTCAGGATGGACGTCTTGCCCGATCCGTTGCGTCCGAGCAGGCCGACGGCTCCATCCGGCACGACGACCGTCAGGCCAGCGACCGCCTCACGCTGGCCATACCGCACCGTCAGATTCTCGATCGCGATGCTCATGCCGGGCGCACCGGCGGGACTTGGCTCGGCGACGCCTCCAGGACCGATCGCCACGGCGCGAGGTCGGGTTCGCTGTGGCTGGCGACGCACACGCGAACCACCGTTCGCTTGCCGTCGAAGGTCGTGGGGCGGTCGACGGTCACGTGGGCCATCGTCGACTGCAGGACTCGGACGAACGAGCTCGCCTCGCGACGGTGCGGATCCGCGTGCACGACAACGCCCTTGTCGGCGAGGCACGCAGTGAGGTGGCGATGCAGAGCGAGATGATGCACCGGATGGTAGCTGACGTCGGCCAGCACGATGACATCGAACGAGCCGTCGAGTACTTCACGACTCCAGTCGAGGCGACGAACCGAGATGCGGTCGCGAGCGAGCCGCTCGCCGTTCCACTGCGCGAAGGCCAGCGCCGACTCTTCCCGGTCCGCGAAGGTCGTCGTTGCGCCGGCGACCGCGGCGGCGAGGCCAGGCACGCCCAGCCCACAGCCCAGGTCGAGCACTCGTCGGCCCCCGAGGCACCCGACCTTGGCGAGAACGCGGGCTGCGGCCAGCGCTGCCGGCCAGACTTGCACCCAATACGGCGGCTCGCGGCCGCGCAGGGTCGCCTCGGCCCACTGCCCCCGCCTCACCCAGTCGGCCGGGTCGGGCACCACGATGCACAGGGTGCCACAGCCGACCGGGAGCCGCAGGCGACGGAGTGCGAACTGCCGCAGCGCCGGCACGGCCTGGGCTTCGGGAACGGTACCGCTGCACGAACGCACCGTGCTCGACGGCAGCCTGCCGACACTCGGGACGTGATCCACAGGGGCAGCGTTCGGCGGGACCGCGGCGTGCACGCCAGGCGCAGCCGCGGACACAGCCGGGCGCACCGCACGATCCCTGATCGAGGCATGGAAC
>DDSQ01000132.1 GCA_002343845.1 Planctomycetes bacterium UBA2386
CGCGGTCGACGGGCTGTGGCTGGCCGAGGTGGTCTACCCGTGGCCGAATGCCCGCTACGACGAGCGCTTCGAACTGGTCGGCCAGGGCAGCGAACTGCGCGGCAGCGCCTCGTTCCTGACCCTGCCGCGCGGCCTCGTCGCCGGGCGCATCGACGGCGAGCGGGTGCAGTTCGAGACCCGCGTCGTGGAGATCGACGGCAACGTCGAGCGCACGCTGGTGCACCGCTACGAGGGTCGCGTCGACGGCGACCGGCTGCACCTGACGATGCACACCGTGCGCGAGGGCGTCGCCGGGGAGGCGGTGTCCTTCGTCGCCCGCCGCCAGGCGCCGCCGCCGGCCGTGCGCTGAGCCCCGGGGCCACGCGCCGCAGGCCCGACGCGTGCGCGAAGGGTCCGGTCAGGCCGTGCGCTGCTGCCGCAGCACCCAGGCCAGCAGCGCCGTCATCAGCACCCCCGAGACCACCAGTCCGATCGTCGCGGCGAGCCAGAAGCCCGGTGCGCCGCGCAGCGCCGCCGGCACCNNCCGCCCAGGCCCACGCCCCACAGCGCCAGCACGTAGACGACCAGCGGCGCGGTCGCGATCTTGTGCGCGCGCAGCACGAACGACGCGATCGTGTGCGCCGCATCGGCGACGTGGAACAGCGCCACCCAGGCCACCAGCGGCAGCGCGGCGGCGATCACCGCGGCGTCGTGCGTGTACAGGCGCAGGATGGGCTCGCGCAGCACGAAGACCGCCGTGCCCAGCAGCGCCGCCACCAGCAGCCCGATCTGCAGCCCGTGCCAGCCCAGCCGGTGCGCGTCGCGCAGGTCGCCGGCGCCGAGGCGCTGCGCCACCAGCGTGCTGCTGGCGCTGGCCAGGCCCAGCGGCAGCATGAACATCAGCGTCACCAGGTTGGCCGCCAGCTGGTGACCGGCCACCGGTGTCGTGCCCAGGCGCGAGATGAACAGCGCCATGAACGAGAAGCCGGTGACCTCGACCAGGATGGTCGCGCCCATCGGCAGGCCCAGCTTCGCCAGCGCGCGCAGCGACGCCCCGTGCGGCCGGTCCAGGCCGCGGCCGAAGATCGCGAAGCGGCGGTAGAAGGGGTCGCGGCGCAGCACCGTGTAGCCGGCGATGGCCTGCGCCCACATCGCGATCGCGGTCGCGATGCCGCAGCCGACGACCCCCAGCGCCGGCAGCCCGAGCGCCGGCACGCCGAAGACCAGCGCCGTCGACAGCGGGATCTTCAGCGCCAGCCCCGACACCTGCAGCACCATCACCGCCTTGGGCCGCGAGACCGCGGTATTGAAGCCGCGGTAGACGGTGAACATCAGCGACGCGGGCAGCGAGAAGGCCAGCGCCGTCAGGTAGCCGCGTACCTTGTCGGCGACCTCGGGACCGGCGCGCGCCAGCGCCAGGAAGGGCGCCGGAAACAGCAGCAGCGTGCTGCCCAGCGCGGCCAGCGCGAAGGCCAGCCACAGCGCCTGGTGCACCTGCGCGCCGGCGTCGTGGTCGCGGCCGGCACCGTGCAGCTGGCCGACGATGGGCGACAGCGCCAGGATCACGCCCATGAAGCCGATGAAGACCGTGATGTAGGCCGCCGCGCCGACCGCCAGCGCGGCGAGGTCGGTCGCGGCAAAGCGCGCCACCAGTACCGTGTCGACGGTGGCGAAGGCCAGCACCGAGACCTGGCCGACGAAGACCGGCCAGGCCAGCGGCAGCAGCCGGCGCGCGCTGTCGCGCAGCGACGACCCGGCGCCCGTGGTGCCGTGCGTGCCGGTCTTCAAGCGCGCGCCGCCGGTGCCTGCGGCGCCGCGTCGAAGACGGCCGGGTCCGGGTGGTCGGTGCCGCTGGCGCGGCGGGCCCGCTCGGCGTAGCGGTTGAAGCGCCAGGCCGTGGCTTCCAGCGTGATGCGGCGCCAGACCGCGCGCTTCTCGGCCGGGCTCATCGCGGTCCAGTGCTGGACCTCGTCGAAGGTCCGCCCGCAGCCCTTGCACACCGCGTCGCCCTGGCTGGTGGAGCAGATCGCGATGCAGGGCGCGTCCGGCGTGCTGGCATACCAGGCCAGCCAGGCCTGGCGCGCGCGCGCCGGCATCGTCGCCTCGTCGGCCAGCGGCTCGCGGTAGTAGACCATCAGCGCATAGACCTCGGCCAGCGCGCGCACCTCGGCGCAGGCCGTGATGCCGTCGGGCGAGGGCGAGCGCTCGCGCCACCAGTTGATGGCGGACTCGATGTCGGTGATGTGGATGCCGGCCATGGCGGGCGGGGCTGCAGAGCGGCGGGCAGGCGGGTCGGGGGCAGCGAGTGTAGCGGCGCGTCCCCGCCGCCCCTGCGCCGCCTTGCCCCCGGTCAAGTCCGGGGCGCCCTGCCGGTTTAGACTCCGTCCATGTCGATCGCCTGGCGACGCCTGCTCGCATGGACCCTGGCGCTGTGGCTGCCGCTGCATGGCGCGGCCGCCGTGGCCATGGGGCTGTGCGCCGCGATGCCGCTGCAGCATGCAGCGGCCGTCGAGCGTGCGGCTGTGCTGGCACCGACCACGGCGTCCGGCGCCCTCGAGGCGCACCGCGCCCACTGCGCGGAGGGCGCCGCCGCTGTGCCGGACCCGGGGCCCGACGCGGTCGCCGACGGGTCCACGTCCAGCGACGGCGGCGCCTGTGCCCATTGCGCGGCCTGCCAAGTGCAGGTGGCCGCCTTGCCCGCCGTGCCGCTGCTGCAGCATGCACTGCTGCCGGGCACCTGGGTCCACGCCGACAGCTCGGCCCCGCCCGAGCGCGCCCCGGAGTCGCTGGAGCGGCCGCCCCGGCCCGCACACGCCTGACCCCCGCGTGGGCGTCGCGGGCCCGACCCGCGGCACCCGATCCGCCGGCACCGATGGTGCCGGCCCCTTCCGGAGCTTCCCATGAGCGACCTCGACCGGGTCGTGCTGCTGCTGGCCCTCGGCGTCGGCGCGACGGCTGCCGCGCAGACCGCCGGCACCGACGCGCCCGCCGGCGCGCGGCCCCCTCAGCACCAGCATCAGCACCAGCACCACCAGCACCACCAGCACCATCCGCGACACCGTCGCCGCCGCCCGTGGTGCCGCGCACTCCGGAACCCGAGGCGCCGCCGCCTGCTCCCTCCCGCGCCGCACCGGCCTTCGTCGAAGGGCGCGATGCGGCTGGACGGCCGGTGCGCATTCCGCGCGACGAGTACGTCGCCAAGGTGCTGCCATCCCTCGTGCAGCAGCACGGCAGCAACCCCGACCAGCTCGCGGCGGTGGTCCTTCAGGCGCTGCGCGATGGCCTCGCGTCCGCCGTGCTGCCAGCTGCGAACCGCCTGACCGTGATCGACAAGAACGTCGAGCGGGCGCTGTCGGTACTCGCGGTCGTTCAGCGCGATGCCGGCGAACTCGACTCCGCCGAGGCCACGCTGCGCGAGTTGCAGCAGAAGCGGCCGAACTCGCCGGCGGCGCGCGTCGGGCTCGGCATGCTCGCGGTCACGCGCGGCGATGCGGGCAAGGGCGAGGCGCTGCTGTGGGAGGCGTTGCAGATGGATTGCAACCACGCCGACGCCGTGCACGGCTGGCTGCAACTCCGCCATCGCGCCGTCGGTGACGCCGGCTACCGCGCCGAAGTCGAGAAACTCACCGCGCTGCCGGGTTCGTGGCGCCCGCAGTTGTGGTTGGCGCGCCATCTGGTGCAGCACGCGCAGGGCGAAGGCGTCGAAGCGATCTACCGCGACGTGCTGTCGCGTGCCGCTGGCGAGCACGACGCGTTGGTGATGGCGAGTGCGGACCTCGTGCAGCAGCAGCGCCACGCGCTGGTCCGCGAACTGGTGCTGCCGGCCTTCGTGCCGGGACGCCACCATCCGCATGTCGGGATCGCCTTGCTGCACCACCACCTGCAGAACCAGGAGCACGAAGCCGGCTCACAGCTGCTGCACCAGATGTACGTGCACTACGGACACCTCGTCGGCAACGAACTGCAGCCGTTCACCGGCGCCTTCGACCAGTTGCGCCTGTCGAAGCTGCCGCCGCCGCCGGCGCCGTCGGCGACGCCGCGCCTCGGCCTCTACCGGCTCGACCGACCGATCTGGATGGCCGGCCTCGAGGATCCGGTGTGGCTGCTGCCGCCGAAGGCTGCGAACGCCAAGGCCGTGCTGTTCCTTGCGCTCGCGGTCGAGGGCCAAGGCAGCCTCGTGCCGGGGCGCGAGGAGGAGATCGGGCGGCTCACGCGCAGCGTGCCGTTGTTCCTCGCCGAGCAGGCCTGGCTCGGCTCGCCGCACCGCGGTGCGGCCGTGCTGCCGATGGCGGAACAGGGCGGCTGGGCGATCCTCGGGCGGCCGTGGCCCGAGGAGCAACTCGTGCAACAGGTGCCGACGGCCGAACGCGCCAACTCGCTGCTCGTCACCGGCGTGTTGCGCGTCGACGGCGAACGCCGCCGCATCGACCTGTGGGCGTTCGATTGCGGCACCAACCAGCGCGTCGGGCACGCCGCGGCCGAGGGCGCGGCCAACGAGACGGGCCGCATGCTGCTGCAGTTGCTCGCCGAGTTGTGGCCGGTGCTCGGCGGACCGGTCGGCCACAAGCCGCCGGTCGGCGACGAGGCGTTCTGGCAGCAGTACGCGGAAGGACTGGCGCAGCACGCGGCGCTGGTCGTGACGCAGGCGGGCGGCATGCCGAAGGAACGGCTGTACGGCGAACGCTACATCACACAGTGGGTGCAGAACGCAGCGATCGCGGAGACGCGCTGGCAGCCGGCGTTCTGGACGTTGGCCTCGGCGTTGTCGGTGCTGCAACAGCTCGGCTCGCCCGTGCCCAAGGAACACGCGCGCTTCATCGCCGAGGTGTTCCGGCAGTCGCCGCCGAACAATGCGTTCGCCCGCCTCGCGGTGCGGCCGCTGCGCGCGTGCGGGCTCGACGCGTTGTGGCAGGCGCGCCGCGCCGAGATCGTCGCCGCCGCGGGCGCAGACCCGGCCTACGCGGCGTGGCTGCAGCGGGTCGAAGCGGCGAAGTGAACGAGCGGCCGCGCGGCGTTCACCGCGAACCGACGTGCGCGCGCAGGCTGCCCGTGACCTGGGCGCCGATCGCATTGCCCGCGGCGGGGTCGGGCACCAGTGCCTGCAGGTACCACTCGTAGTCCACGAACTGCGGGTTCACGGGCACCGTGAAGCCGAACTCGGTGTAGGGGTGGGCGTACGGCACGACGGCGGTCCACTCGATGGCGATGTTGGCGAAGCAGAACGGCATGCCGAGGAAGTCGAGGTAGACCGGAGCCGTTGGCGTCGTGCTGGCGACGACCAACGCGAACGACGACACCGGGTCGATCGTGACGCGCCAGTACTCACCGAGCCAAGGACCCGGATCGAGCCCGCCGGGATTGCCGAAGCCCGGCGCATTCGCGGTGACGCAACCGACAGCGTGCGCCCACGTCATCGCCGGGTCGTTCTCGCTGCCGAACGTGGGCGTGGTGTCGTCGTACCACGCCATCGGTCCGACGACGTTGAGGACGGTCCGAGTCTCGCGGCGGTTGGCGAGGCTCGATCCGACGGCGGCAGGGAGTGCGGCGCTCTCGGACGTCGCACTCCACCGGCCGGCCTGTACCGCGATCGCGGCGTGCGGGCCCGTCGCGCCGTTCCAGCCGACGTACTCGATCAAGCTCGACGGCAGGTGGAACTGGCTGTCGCGGAACAGGGCAACCGAGTCGGCGATGCCCATCGCCGGAGCGTTCGGGAGGTAGAGGTCGGAGGGGGAGTTCGTTCCCGCGATGCCGAGGTGCAGCACGCAGACCGCGCCGAACCCGAGAACCACGGCCGGCAACGCGACTGGCGTGTTGCCGACCACGAGTTGGAACCCGCCGGTGTCGAGCACGCTGGTGGTGATCAGCTCGATGCGCTGATGATCGCCCGGGTGCGGACGGATCAGCAGTTCGGAGAACTCGAGGTCGGGCAGGAACTGCGCGGCGATGGACGAGGACACGCAGAGGAAGGGGATGGCTCGCCGGATCATGTTCTGTGTCGAGGGGGCTACAGGAAACCCGCCTTGCAAGACGCGTCGCCCGAGCGCCGGGCCGACGCGGCGCGCGCGCCGGCAATTGCTGCGCCGCGTCGGCGGTAATCTCGCCCGCTCGCGCTCAGTGCGAGTCGCGGCCGCCGCCGAAGTGGATGTCGGTGAAGCCCGCGGCGCGGCACGCATCGGCCAACTTGGCGATCTCGTCGTAGCGGGCGCCGGCCATGCCGTCGACCGCGCAAGCGATCGGCCGCCGTTCGCCGGTCGTGGCGTCGACCACGAGGAACGCCGGGTCGCGGGCGATTCGTGCGAGCTCGCGGGTGCCCGCGTCGAGGTCGTCGAAGCGTCGCGCGCCGATCTGCCAGGCCACGCGGCGGTCGGTGAACCGGAAGCGGTTCGGCCGCCCGGGTGTGACGTGGGCCGAGTCGACCGACATGGCGCCCGCGGAACGGACGTGCACATGGACGTCCAGGACTTCCTGCGGCTCCACGGCGCCCGTGCTCCGGCCGAGTTCGCGCGGCAGGTACGCCGGCAGCTTCGCCTCCAGCACCCGGAAGTCGATGCAGACGAAGAACACGATCATCAAGAACACGACGTCGATCATCGGCGTCATGTCGGGCTTCGCTTCGTCGACTTCGAACGCAGCGCGCGTGGGCATGGGAAACCTCCGCGGGCACCAACGTGCCGAGCGTCCGGTTGGCTCACTGCCCGCGCCGAATCCCGCTGCTGCAGCGCGTTCGCTTCACGCCGGCGGCATGCCGCCGCCCAGCGCACCGAGCAGCGCCGCCAGCGGCCGGCCGGTCGGCGCGCCGTGCTGCCAGTCGCCGCCCTCGGCGCCGCTGCCGCCGATGTCGATGTGCGTGAACGGCAGCGGGAGCGCGCTGTCGCCGCCGTGCTTGTCGAGCCCGCTGGCCAGGCACAGGAACGCCATCGGGAACTGGTGCCCGCGCGCGGTGCCGCTGCTCGGCAGGTTGTTGCACGACAGCGTGTCGTCGGCCTTGCTGCGCGGACGCACGAAGTCCCAGTCCTCGCGCCGCAGGCGCGAGACCTCGAACGGATCGCCGAGCGCATCGCCGGCCTGCATCAGCGACTCCGCGGCGCCGTGGGCGCGTGCCGGGCCGTTGTCGAGCGCGATGTTGTACGGGCCGACGGCGCGGCCGGCGTGGCCGGTCAACGTCGCCACCGACAGCAGGTGCGGGGCATCGGCCTTGGCGGCGTCGAGCCGCAGGTGGCTCAGCAGATCGGCGAGCACGAGGCGTCCTTCGGCGTCGGTGTTGCCGATGCGCACGCGGCAGCCCGCGTGGCTCGTGATGATCTCGTCGCTGACGAAGGCGTCGCTGCCGATGCTGTTGCGCACGACGCCGAGTTCGGCGATCCATTGCACGCCGCGCAGGCCGAGCTTCGCGGCGGTGAGGATCAGACCGGCGACGGCTGCTGCCCCACCCTTGTCGCGGCTCATGCCGGCCATCACGCCGCCGGTCTTCAGGTCCGCGCCGCCGGTGTCGTAGGTGAGGCCCTTGCCGGCGAACAGCAGCGTGCGCGTGATCTTGCCCTTCGGCTTGTACTCGAGGCGCACGACGCACGGCCGGTGCCGCGCCACCGGCAGCGAAGCGCGCGCGACGGCGTGCAGCAGCGGGTAGTCGCGCGCGAGCTTCTTGGCGTCCTTCTCCACGGCGACCTTCACCTTGGTGCCGCGGAACGCCTGCTGCACGTAGGCAGCGAAGCGCGGCGGCGCCATGCGCTCGGGGTCGGTGCCGGCGAGATCGCGCGCCAGCCGCAGCCCGGCCTCGACGGCTTCGACCCACGCCGCCGCGTTGGCGCCGAACGTGCCGCCGAGCATGGCGACGCCGAGCTTCTGCACCGGCTCGACCTTCGCTTCGCCGAGCGCTTCGCGCGCTTCGAGCGGTTCCCAGAGTCCGCTCGTGGCGCCGAGCGCCGCGACGCAGCCGGCATGTTCATAGGGGCCCTTGGGACCCTGCTGCACGAGCAACAGGATCGCCGTGGCGCCCGCGTCGCGCGCCCGGCGCACGCCGGCCTTGGCGGCTTCGGCGTAGCGGCGCACGTCGTCGTGGTCGCGCGACAGGGGGCCCGTGGGGGCGATCACCAGCCGGCTGCCCGCGATGGTGTCGGCGGCGATCAGGTTGACCTGGCTGGCGAACCGGGCGTCGGCCTTGGCGAGCGCCTTCAGCGGCGGTTGCAGCGCGTCGAGCTGCGTCGCGGCAGCTTTGGGGGAGTGGGCGACGAGGACGACGGCGTCGAAGCCGCCGCCTGGAGCGGCGGCCTTCGGAACGGACGGCACGGCGAGGATGCGCGGCATCCGTGCATGGTGCGGCCGCGCGTGCCTCGCGGCAACGCTGGTTGTTTTCCGCCGCACTTCGTGTGGCAAGGGCGAGGCCCGTAGCATCCGCCGCCATCGCCATGACCTACGCTGCCTCGCGCCTCGCGTCGTCGTTCTTCACCGTGCTGTTGCTGGGTCCCGCCTTGGCGCAGGGCACCGAACGGCTGACCTACGAGGACACCAAGAAGCCGATCTCGTGGGTCGGCAGCGTGCCGACCGCGCGCTGGGCCGCGGACGGCCGCCACGTCGAGCTGCAGGACAAGAAGGTTGTCGTGTGGTTCGACCCAGCGACGAAGACGACGAAGGAGAAGCCGAAGGAGGCCGAAGCCGAGCCCGCGCCGACGCCGCCGCGCAAGGTGGTGGCGATCCGCGACGGCGATGTCTGGCTCGTCGACCAGGCCGAGGGCGGCAATGGCCGTCGCGGCGGACGTGGTCGTGGTCAGGCGGCCGAGGGCGGCGAACGGCTGACCAGCGACGGTGCCGGCTCCGGCAGCAAGACCGAGGCGCATCTCGCGGCGAACGGCAGCGCGGCGTCGTTCGTGCGCGGCAACGACCTGTTCGCCGTCGACGTCGCGAGCAAGGAGGTCTGGCGCATCACGTCCGACGGTGGACCCGAGCTGTTCCACGGCGTGCTCGACTGGGTCTACCAGGAAGAGCTCTACGGGCGTGGCGACTTCCAGGGCCATTGGTGGAGCCCGGACGGCTCGTTGCTCGCGTTCTTGTCGCTCGACGAATCGGCGGTGCGCGAGTTCACCGTCATCGACCACGTGCCCGACGGCTTCCTCGATCGTGAGCGCAGCGTCGTCGCCGAGGTCACCAACTACCCGAAGGCCGGTGACCCGAACCCGACGGCGCGTCTGTCGGTCGCGCACCGCGGGACGAAGAAGATCGTCGCCGTCGACCTGTCGTCGTTCCCCAAGGACGCGCTGGTCGTGCGCGTCGACTGGACGCCGGACGGCAGCACGCTGCTGGCGACGATCCAGGACCGCATCCAGACCTGGGCGGAGCTGTGCGCGATCGATCCGGCGACCGGGGCGGTGACGAAGTGGATCCGCGAGGAGTCGCCGACCTGGGTCAACCGCCCCGACTCCCCGCGCTGGCTCGGCGACGGCACGTTCCTGTGGCTGTCGGAGCGCACCGGCTACCAGCACGTCTACTGGTACGAGAAGGGCGGCAAGCTGCGCTCTGCCGTGACCTCGGGCGAGTGGCAGGTGCGCAGCATCGTTCGCGTCGACGAAGCGGGGCAGCGGTTGTGGTTCGAGGGCACGAAGGACGGCGCCACCGGGCGTCATCTCTACCGCGTCGGTTTCGACGGCAGCGGCCTCGTCGGGCTCACGCCGGGCGTGGGCACGCACCAGTTCCAGCTGTCCGCCGACGGCGCGTTCGTGCTCGACACCTGGTCGGCGATGGACCAGCCGCCGATCGTGCGCGTGCTCGACGACCGCGGCGAAGTCGTGCGCGAGATCGGCACGGCGAACGCTGGCGAAGCTGCCGCGAAGTACGCGTTCTCGGCCAAGCAGCGGCTCACCATCAAGGCGCGCGACGGCTACGAACTCGACGCCGCCGTGCAGCTGCCGCCCGACTGGAAGGAAGGCGCGCGCTACCCGGTGTTCCTGCCGACCTACTCGGGGCCCGACGCGCCGACGGTGCGCGACGCGTGGTCGCACTCGACCTACTCGCAGTTCCTGGCGCAGCAGGGCTTCGTGATCCTGCAGGTCAACGTGCGCTCGGCGAGCGGCCGCGGCCAGGTGCACACCGGCACCTGCTACAAGCAACTCGGCGTCGTCGAACTGCGCGACCTCGAGGATGCGGTCGACCACGTCTGCGCTTCGTTCGGCGGCGATCCGGCGCGCGTGGCGATCAGCGGCTGGAGCTACGGCGGCTACATGGCGGCGTACGCGCTGACGCACAGCTCGAAGTTCGCGCTCGGCCTCGCCGGGGCCGGGGTCTACGACTGGCGGCTCTACGACACGATCTACACCGAGCGCTACATGCAGACGCCGCAGCAGAACGCGGCGGGCTACGACGCGGGTTCGGTGATCAAGAAGGCGAAGAACCTGCACGGCCATCTCGTGCTGATCCACGGCTCGATGGACGACAACGTGCACCTGCAGAACACCATGCAGTTGCTGTGGGAACTGCAGTCCGCGGGCAAGCAGAACGTCGAGCTGATGGTCTACCCGCGCTCACGCCACGGCCTGAACCCGCGCGTGAACGGGCACAGCCAGGAGTTCCAGTGGCGGCGGCTGCAGAAGCTGCTCACGCCGGCGGGCGGGTGAGGGCGACATTCGGCCCACGCCTCGCGCACTTCGCAAGGCGTGGCATCGCAGGCCGCCAGGCGACGCGCGCGACGGATTCCGTTCGCCAGACGGCGTTGCCCCCGGTCGCACACCAAGGGTTATGCTCGAAATCGCGATGCACATCTATCGTGGCCGGGTTCGTCGCGGCCGACTGATCGTGAACGAACCAACCGACCTGCCGGACGGCAGCGTCGTCGATCTGGTTCTCCCAGACGCGTGGGACGACCTGGATGATGCCTCACGCAAGCGCCTGCATGCGGCACTCGAACGATCGCTGCAGGAAGAACGGGACGGGCGTCTGCTGCCGGCAGCGCGGGTCCTGCGCCGAATGCGCAGACGGTGAAGCGCCGACCGTGGCGCGTGGCGTTCACGCCTACCGCCGAGTCGCACGCGACAGTCGCCGACGAGTGGTGGCGCCAGCACCGGCAGGCAGCGCCACGGCTCTTGGTGCAGGAGATCGCTGCTGCAGTGGCCCGACTCGCTCGGCGGCCTCGCTGCGGCGCTCCCTACGAGGGCATCACCGGTGGCCTGCGACGCATCCTCCTGCGCCGCGTCGGGTACCACCTCTACTACCGGTGCGAGCCAGAACGTCGTCTCGTGATCGTGCACGGGCTCTGGCACGCCTCGCGCACCGTTCCGCCCGCGTTCTGACTCACGCCTGCGGCGCTGGGCCCTCGTAGCAGCGGCGGCCGGGCTGGCAGTCCTTCGGATGCACGATCTCGTCGTCGGGGCCGACGCACGTGCACGTCCGCGCGCACCAGTAGTAGCCGTCGCCGGGCCACTGCCGGTTGTCGAACACCCGCTCGCCGAGTCCGTGCGTCAGCAGGTGCTTCATCAGCAGCGACGGGCACAGATGACGCGGCATCAGGTCTTCGTGCGTCGTGATCTTCTCGGAGTCGGTCATCGCATCACCTCGTCGCTTCTTCGAGTGCCTGGACCACGATCGCCTTGCCGACCACCAGCTTGTAGTCGTTGTGCGCCAGCGGCGATGCATCGGCGAACGCCGCCGCGGCGACCTTCTGGAACAGGGCCGGCGACGGCGCCTGGCCGACCAGCAGTGCCGCCGCCTTCGGCCGCGGCAGCGGGTTGGGGGCGACCGCGCCCAGCACCACGTCGGCGGCGGTGAACTTGCCGCCGTCGAGCACGACGCGCACCGCGCACGCCGTCGTCGCCCAGTCGAAGCTCTGCTTCTCGCGCGACTCGCAGTACGCCGAGCGTGCGTTCGCCGGCTGCTTGGGCACGTGCAGCGCGGTCACGATCTCGCCGGCGGCGAGGGTGTGCTCGGGGTTCTGCGCCCGCGGCTCGGCCGGGAACAGCTCCGACAGCTTGCGGCGCCGCGTCTTGCCGTCGAGCAGCGTCGAGTACTCGGCGTCGAGCGCCAGCAGCGGCGGCGCAAGGTTGCTCGGGTGCACGCGCACGCAGTCCTGCCAGCCGAGCACCGCGTGGAAGCGGTTCTCGCCGGTCATCGCCAGACAGGTCGGCCCGCGGCCGCCGTGCAGGCAGTGGAACGCTTCGCTGCGCACGTACCAGCAGCGCGTGAACTGCAGGATGTTGCCGGCGACGGTCGCACGGTTGCGCACGTGCGGTGTCGCGGTCATCGCGGCCGACGCGCGCAGCGCCGCCAGTTCCGGCGCGGCCAGCGCCTGGTGCTGTTCGAGCTGCGTCAGCGTGGTCAAGGCGCCGATGCGCAGTTCGCCGTTGGCGTCGACGGCGACGCCCGCGAGATCGTCCTTCAGCGGCAGCAGGTTGACGACCCGTTCGGGCGTCTGCAGCCGCTCCTTCATGCGGTCGACGAGGTCGATGCCCGCGCCCTTGAGGAGCGTGTTCGCCTGCTTGCCGGCTTCGGCCGCCTCGGCCAGCGTCTTCGGGACGACGTAGGTGAATGGCTTCATCGGTTCATCCCTTCCTCGAGGCGAGCGCCTGCAGGACCTTGTCGGGGGTGATCGGCAGGTGGCGCACGGGCGTGCCGAGCGCGTGGAACACGGCATTGGCGATCGCCGCGGCCGACGCCACCGACGGCGGCTCGCCGAGGCCCGCAGCACCGACGCTGTCGTGGCCGTTGGCGAGCGAGTGCATGTGGCACTCGAGCTCGGGCAGGTCCTGGCTGCCGGTGATCTTGTAGCGCAGGAAGTCGCCGTTCAGCATGCGGCCGCTGCGCTTGTCCATGATGCGCTGTTCGTGCAGCGCGTAGCTGACGCCCTGGATCATCGCGCCGAGCACCTGGCTCTCGGCGAGCTTCTTGGCGATGACGAGTCCGCAGTCCTGGATGCCGAACATGCGGGTGACGCGCACGAAGCCGGTCGTGGTGTCGATCGCGACCTCGGCCATCTGCACGCCGCATTGGCTGCCGTGGAACGGCCGGCCGTCGTAGTTCGCGAAGCGCTGGCCACGCACGTCGATCGGGTTGGGGCCGATCAGCTTGCAGGCCTCGGCCCACGGCAGGCGGGCCTTCGTGGTGCCGACCGAGCCGCCCTTGCAGTCGACGTCGGCGACCGGCACGCCGAGGTGCTTGGCGACCAGTTCGACGAGCTGTTGCTTGCCGAGGAACGCCGCGTGCCGCGTCGCCGGCGACAGGCTCGGCGTCACCGTGCTGCCGCCGGACGCCGGGCCCGACGGATCGCTGGTGTGGCCCGTGGTCGCCTTGACGAGCTTGACGTCGATGCCGAGTTCTTCGGCGGTCAGCATCGCCATCACCGTCTTGAGGCCGACGCCGATGTCCTGGGCGCCGCTGCGCGTCTCGACGCTGCCGTCCTGGTGGATGCGGCAGGTGATGCCGTGCGGCGGGCGGCCCGGGTTGCCGAGGTTGCCCCAACGTGCGCTGGAGAGGCCCACGCCCCAGAGCACGCGCGCGTTCGCGGCGTTCTGGCGGGCGCGGCCCTGCTCCCAACCGAAGCGCTGCGCGGCGAAGCGCCACTGGTCCTGGCGGATCTGCTCGCGGTCGTTCTGCAGCCGGAACGTCAGCGGGTCGATGCCCGCCTTGGTGGCCAGCTCGTCGAGGAACAACTCGGCGCCGAACCACCCCTGCGGATAGCCGGGCGCGCGCATTGGTCGCGGCGGGTCGGTGTCGCAGTTGAGGTCCTTGTGGTCGCGGCGGACCTTGGCGTCGCCGGTGTAGTAGTTCGGCACCGCGACGCCGCCGCTGCCGGTGAAGCCGGCGTGGCCCCAGCTGCGCCAGTCGAAGGCGACGATCTTGCCCTTCTCGTCGACGCCGGCCCGCGCCTGCATCAGCGCACCCGGGCGGTTGCCGGTCGTTGTGTGCTCCTCGAAGCGGTCGAGCATCAGCTTCACGGGTGCTTGGGCTGCGTGCGCCAGCAGGCACACCGCGAGGCCTTCGACGCCGGCGCTGATCTTGCTGCCGAAGCCGCCGCCGACGAACTCGGCGTGGATCGTCAGGGCGGCGATGTCGATGCCCTTGCCCTGCAGCGCACGCATCAGTTCGCCGCGGCACCCGAACGTCGCCTGCGTCGACAGCCACAGGTCGAGTTCGTTGCCGTTCCACTTGGCGACGCCACCGTGTGTCTCGAGCGAGCTGTGCGTCTGCACTTCGACGCGGTAGGTCGCGGTGTGTTGGATCGCGGCCTTGGCCAACGCGGCCTCGACGTCGGCGGCATCCTTCTCGGGCCACGGCTCGTCGATCTGGCCGTCGCCAGCGAGCAGCGGCGCGTTCTCGGCGACCAGGTAGTCGACGTTGTGCTCTTCGATCTCGTAGTCGGCGCGGATCTTCTCGATCGCATCGCGCACGAGGTGGACATTGGTGCCGGCGACCGCGGCGATCCCGTCGCCGACGAAGCGCACCTTGGCCCCGATCTCCTTGAGCGCGACGACGGCCGCGATGCCGGGCATGCGCCGGGCCTCGTCGAGTTCGAGCCCGGTCAACTTGCCGCGCGCGACCTTGCTGCGCAGGATCATCGCCTGCAGCAGGCCCGGGAACGTCATGTCGTAGGCGTACTTGGCGCGGCCGCTGGCCTTGGCGAGACCGTCGACGCGGTCGAGGTCGCGGCCGACGACGGCGAACGTGGTGTTGGCGTCCCACGGCGGCGCGTCGCCGGCTGCCGGCTGCACGGTGCGCTTCTCGAGCCGGTCCTCCTGCTGGCCGGGCAGGGCCCGGTAGCCCATCGTGATCTCGACGCCGTCGCGCGGCTGGCTGGGGGAGGTCACTTGCCACCTCCGGCGGTGCGCGTGATCGCTTCCATGACGCGGCCGTAGGTGCCGCAGCGGCACAGGTTGCCGGCGAGGTCGTGCCGCATCTGCTCGACGGTCGGCTTGCCGCGGCGCTCGAGGCAGGCGAGCGAACTCATCACCATGCCCGGCGTGCAGAAGCCGCACTGCATCGCGTCGCAGTGCACGAAGTTCTCGACCAGCGGGTGCACCTTGTCGCCGTCGGTCAGGCCCTCGACCGTGCGCAGCTCGTGGCCGACGGCGTCCATCGCCAGCGTCATACAGGCGGTGATCGGCGTGCCGTCGAGCAGCACGGTGCAGCCGCCGCAGGCGCCGCGATCGCAGATCTTCTTGGCGCCGGTCAGGTCGAGCCCGTCGCGCAGCGCGTCGAGCAGCGTCGTGCGCGTCTCGACCGCCACCTTGCGCGGCTTGCCGTTGATCGCGAGCGTGATTTCGTGCTCGCCGGGACCGAACGACGCGACGGGCGGCGGGGCGGCGTTCGCCGCGGCGGTGATGCCGGTGGTCGCGATGCCGGCGACGGCCGAGCCCTTCAGGAACGAACGGCGGCTGACGCCGCGATCGGGGGGAACGCTCATGGGCCTCGTGGGACGAGTGAAGGGCCGGAGCTTAGCGCGGTGGTCGGGCCGGCAGGGAAGCACCAATCGGTGGTGCGACAGGAATCATGCGCCTCGGCGGTGGGGCATCGGCCCCGGGTCCACGAACCCGACCACGGTTCTCGTGCCGACGCAGGTATCGTCGGCGGGATGCGGCTCCCGGTCTCGGGCTTCGTCCTGCCACTCGTGTTGGTCGCCGGGGTCGCTGCCCAGCAGCCGCTCGCCGGCTCCCGCCCGAACATCCTGTTCGTGTTCAGCGACGACCACGCCGCGCAAGCGATCGGCGCCTATGGCGCAACCTTCGGCTGCACGCCGCACCTCGATCGCCTCGCCGCGGACGGCGTGCGCTTCGCCAACACCTTCTGCGGCAACGCCATCTGCGGCCCGTCGCGCGCGTCGATCCTGACCGGGCTGCATTCCCACGGCAACGGCTTCTGCCGCAACGGCAACGTCTTCGACGGCAGCCAGCCGACGTTCCCGAAGCTGCTGCAGGCCGCCGGGTACCAGACCGCGATCGTCGGCAAGTGGCACCTCGAGTCCGAGCCGACCGGCTTCGACCACTGGGTCGTGCTGCCCGACCAGGGGCAGTACTGGAACCCGGACTTCCTGACCAAGGACGGCAAGGTGCGCAAGCACGGCCACGCGACCGACGTGACGACGGCGCTGGCGATCGAGTGGCTCGAGCGGCGCGACCCGGCGAAGCCGTTCGTGCTGATGTGCCAGCACAAGGCGCCGCATCGCAACTGGCTGCCGGCGATCCCGGAACTGGGGCTGTTCCGCGACGGAGATCTGCCGGAGCCGCCGACGCTGTTCGACGACCACCAGGGTCGCATCGGCGCGCGTGCGGCGACCGAGATGGAGATCGCGCGCCATATGACGCTGCACTACGACCTGATGGTGCCGCCGACGGATGCCGAGCGCGCGGCACTCGGCGATCTCGACAAGGCCTGGATCGCGCAGCGCGCGCGCATGGACGACGCGCAGCGGGCGGCGTGGGACGCTGCGTTCGCCGCCGAGGATGAAGCGTTCCGCCGGGCGAACCCGCAGGGCAAGGAGCGCGTGCGGTGGATGTTCCAGCGCTACCTGAAGAACTACCTGCGCTGCACGGCGGGCGTCGACCGCAGCGTCGGCGAACTGCTCGCCTGGCTCGATGCGCATCCCGAGGTGAAGGCGAACACGCTGGTCGTGTACTCGAGCGACCAGGGCTTCTTCCTCGGCGAGCACGGCTACTACGACAAGCGGTGGATGGACGACGAGTGCCTGCGCATGCCGCTCGTGATGCGGTGGCCGGGGCGGGTCGACGGTGGGCGGGTCGTCGCGGCGCTGACCCAGAACATCGACTTCGCGCCGACGTTCCTCGACCTCGCGGGCGTGCGCGCGGACACGCCGATGCACGGCGAGAGCCTGCTGCCGCTGCTCGCGGGCGACGCGGCGACGTGGCGTTCGGCGATCTACTACCACTACTACGAGTCGCAGGCGACGCACCGCGTGCCGGCGATGTTCGGTGTGCGCACCGAGCGCTGGAAGCTCGTGCGCTACTACGAACCGCACGTCGATGCCTGGGAGCTGTTCGACCTCGAGGCCGATCCCGACGAACGGCGTTCGCTCGCCGGCGACCCGGCGCACGCCGAAGTGCAGGCGGCGCTGACGAAGCGGCTGCACGAACTCCGCGCCCGCTACGGCGACGACACCGGAGCGCTCGGCGACGGCGCGTTCCCGCGCGTGGCCGGCATCGCCCGCATCGTGGCCGAGGACGGCGGCCATCGTGTGTGGGCGAATGCGCAGGGCGGGTTCCTGCTCCGGCGCGAAGTGCATCGCGGCGCGTTGGCACTCGACACGTCGCTGCGTTCGGTCGCCGGGCGCCCGTGGCGCAACGGCTACGTCGTGCTCGCCGGCGACGACGGCAGCGAACTCGCGCGCGCGGGCATCGAGTTCGGCACGCGCAAGCTCGTGGTGTCCGCACCGGGGCGTCAGCGCAGCGAGGTCGCGCTGCAATGGGACGGCAAGTCCGCCGTGCCGCTGCGCGTGCTCGTCGATCTGGATGCGCACCTGCTCACCGTCGAGGCCGAAGGCGTTCGGGCGCAGACCGTCTTGCCGTCGACCTGGTCGACCGTCACTGCCGTTGGCTTCGGCGCGAGCAACGCCGAGACCTGGTTCGGGCCGCTGGTGCCGCGGTGAACGGCCGCGTGCGGCGGGAGCGGGGAGAGTCGCCTGACTTGGGCGCCGGGCGGCCTTGGCATCGACGGCGGCCCGGCGACGCAACCACCGGAGCCTTGCTCTTTGCGGAGACCCGGGTACCCAAAGCGGCATGAACGCGACCGCCGACGATTCGTCCCTCGAGGTCGTCCATGTCGGCGAGGCGGCGTGGCCGCGCTGGCAACAGATCGGCTTTCGCTACCTGCTCTGCCACGCGCTGCTCTACGCGTTCCCGATGCCGGTGGCGGCGTGGTTCCACACGTTGGCCCAGGGTCTCTCGTGCCTCGCCAACCGCCTCGAACTGCCGCTGCTGCGCGAGGGCGTGTTCACGTGGCCGCGGACGGTGGCCTCTGCCTTGGGGGGTGATCCGCAAGGTGGCGCGTCAGGCATGATCGAGCAGGCGTGGCAAGCGATCACCACGTGGCTGCACGGCAGCGGACTCACGCCGATCGCCGTCGTGCACCAGCCGACCGGCAGTGGCGACACCGGACACGAGTGGGTGAAGCTCGGCTGCATCGTCGTGCTGGCGGCGGCGATCACCCTGGCCTGGTCGCTGCTCGCCAAGGCGAGTCGCGGCTACCCGCGCCTCGGACGTTGGCTGCATCTCTACGCGCGCTGGTACCTCGCGTTCGTGTTGTTGAGCTACGGCCTGCACAAGGTCTACGGCGGGCAGTTCGGCGAACTCGATCCGATGCGCCTGACGCAGGAGGTCGGCGACAAGTCGGGCATGGGAATGGTGTGGCTGTTCATGGCGGCGTCGCGGCCGTACGAGCTGTTCGGCGCGTTCGGTGAAGTCGCCGCGGGGTTGCTGCTGCTGCACCGCCGCACCGCGCTGCTCGGATGCTTGGTCGCGATCGTGGTGATGGCGAACGTGTGCGCGCTCAACTGGCTCTACGACGTGCCGGTCAAGCTGTTCTCGACGCACCTGCTGGCGTTCGCCGTGTTCCTGCTCGCGCCGTACGCCGGACGACTGTGGGCCTTGCTGGTCACCAACCGTCCGTCGGCGCCGGTGGACCTCGCCGTCGTCCACCGCGCGTGGCTCGCCTGGCTGCTCGCGATCTTCGGTTGGAGCTGGGCGGTGGCGCATCTGGTCGAGACGCACGTCACCTCGACCCGCGAAGTCGCCGCTCGCGAGGCCAGGCAACCGCGACCGGCGCTGTCCGGCGTGTGGGACGTCGAACGCATGGTCTGGGATGGCGTCGAGTCGCCGGCGGGCGATGCAGCCAGCTGGCGGCAGTTCGGGATCGACCGCGGCTTCGCGTTCGCGCGCGGCGCGGGGGGGCAGCCGACCTGGTTCCGCTACGCGGAGGATCTCGCGGCCGGCACCGTGAGCCTGACGCCGGCTGCGGGTGGCGAACCCGCCACGCTGCGGTGCGAGCGTGGGCGCAAGATCGTGAAGGAGCAGACGGTCGATCCGCCGACGATGGAGCGCTACATGGAACGCGTCGATGTCGAGCGGGCCACGCTCGTGCTGCGGGGAACGCTCGGCAACCGGCAACTCGAACTGCATCTCGTGCAGCGCAGCCATCCGCTGCAGCGCGGGTTCCGCTTCGTCCAGGAACTGCCGTTCCACCGATGAGCGACATCGCCGCCGTGCTCGATGCGTCCCTGCGCACCGGCGATGGCGCGTCGGTCACCCTGCGCGAACGGCTCGGGCCGCGCGCGCTCGTCGTGGTGTTCCTGCGCCACTTCGGTTGACTGCTGTGCCGCGAACGCGCTGCGCAGTTGCGCGCGCGAGAGAACGAACTGGCGGCGACCGGTGCACGGCTGGTGTTCGTCGGCAGCGGGTTGCCGGCGATGGCCGCCGACTTCGCGCGCAGTCACGCCGGCGCGCACGAAGTGCTCAGCGACGAGCAACGACGGGCCTTCGCCGCCGCCGGCATGAAGCGTTCGCTCGGCGCGTTCCTGCGACCGCGGTTCTGGGGCAACGTCGTCCGGGCGCTGCGCGCGGGCTTTCGCCAGCAGCGCGTGCAGGGCGACCCGTGGCAGCAGGGCGGCGTGCTGGTCTTCGATCCAAGCGGGACGCTGCGCCACGCCCAGATCGACGCGGCAGCCGGCGACGCGCTCGACCTCGGTGCGGTGATCGAGGCGGCGCGCGGTTGCTGATCGTCAGGCGCGCTTGGCGCGGCTGGCGCGCTTCCGGCGCGGGGCAGGCGGCAGCGGGAACAGGAAGCGCAGCGCGCGATCGAGACGGCGGCCCCACGACGCCTCGTCGTGCCGGCCGCGCGCGATCTCGGCGTGGCGCAGCGTCGCGCGAGCCGCAGTCCGGTGCGCGACCCAGCCCTTCGCCAGCATCACGTCGCGCAGCGCGTGCACCGCGTGCCGCAGGGCCGGAGCCTCGCGCTTGCCGACGTCGAGCCAGATGCGCAGCGGCGGTCGTTCGTGCAGCGCCGCGACCCGCCGCAGCAGCACACCGCCAGCCCACCACGATGTCGGCGACAGCGCGGCCACGCGCGAGAACACGTCGGGTCGCGTCAACGCGAGGTGCAGCGCGAACAGCCCGCCGAGCGAGCTGCCGGCGATCGCGGTGTGCTCGCGGTCCGGCAACGTGCGGTAGCGCGCGTCGACGAACGGCTTGACGACCTCGGTGACGAGCCTGCCGAACGCATCGGCGTGCCCGCCTCTGCCGTGGTGGGGCACCGGCGTGTAGTCGTCGGTGCGATGCGCGCCCGAGTTGTCGATGCCGACCAGCAGCATCGGGGGCAACCGCCGTCGGTCGATCATCCGCTGCGTGGTCTCACCGGCGTGCCAGGCGACGCCACCGAAGGCGGTGGAGGCGTCGAACACGTTCTGGCCGTCCTGCAGGTAGGCGACCGGGAAGCGGCGCGACGCGTCGTCGTCGTAGCCGGCGGGCACCCAGACGCGGAACGCACGTCCGGCGATGCCGTGCCGCGAGCCGGCGATGTGGTGCACGTGCAGACGGGGTGGGGAAGGGTGATGCGCCACGGTTCGTTCAGCCGGTCTGCAGCGCCGCTTCCCGGCGCGAAGTTCGCAAGGTCGTGACCGCGGCCGGCAGCGCGTACTGTTCGCCGGCTTCGCCGCTGACGAAGCGGCCGCCGCGCACGTCGCCGCGCAGTTCCATGGCGCGCAGCGCGCGCAGCAGCAGGCGCCACGGCACCGGGCAGCGGTCGGCGAGCAGCCGGGCGTGACTCAGCACGCCGAAGCGCGTGAGCAGGGCTCGGGCCGCGAGTTCGATCGCCGCTTCGCTGGCGCGCGTGTCGGCCGGCGGCAGCGGCAGCAGGCTCCAGCGACCGACCGCGAACAGCGGGAACGCGCGGCGGCTCGGCGGGATCGCGAGCTGCCGCATCGCCGCGAAGCTGTCGCAGGTCGCGAGGCCGAGGCCGACCAGTTCGGCGAGCCCTTCTTCGAGCTGGCTCGGCAGCAGGCGCGCAGCGGCCTGCAAGTCGGTCGGGAACGACGCCCCGCGCTGCGCCAGCAGTTCGTGCAGCGGCCGGCCGTGTGGACCGAGGTCGGCCGGCGTCGCGCGTTCGAGCGGCAGTTCGAGCCAGAGCGACAGGTCCTGGCGCGGCACGATGCTCACGGCGCAGCGGCCGAGCGGGCCGCGCCACGGTCCCCACAGCCGCAGCCACGTGAACTCACCGCCGAGCGTCTGCTGGTCGAGCCACTCGCGGTGGTAGCGGTCGAGGCTGCCCGGCAGCACCGTGTCCTCCCAGTCGGCGGTGGCGTGTGCTACGCCTGCGAACTGCTGCAGCGTCTCGGCGAGACCGCGTGGACCGCTGCGCTTCGTCGACGGGGAGCGGTGCTGCCAATCGACCAGGAACCGTTCGTAGTCCGCCGGGCTCACCGGTTGCACCGCCGCGCGCAACCGTTCGAGCATCGCGTTGCGGACGCGAGCGAGCAGCCGTCGGTGCGCCCACAGCCGCCGGCCGCCACTGTGCGCCTGCATCGCCAGGCCCTCGGCCTGCAGCGCCAGCAGCAGCGTGCGTTCGTCGTCGGTGAGTTCGTCGTCCCAGATCGGCAGCACCGCCTCGAGGCGGCCGCGCCAGGCGGCCAGTGGCTCGCGCGGACTCTCGGCCGCGAACCAGCGTTCCCCGTCGGCAACGGCGCGCCCGTCGGCGGCCAGCTCGGCGAGCCATGGTCGCCAGGCCTCGACGACCTCGGCGGCGTGCAGCCAACCCATCCACCCGAGCGCTTCGTGCAGCTCGGCGGCCGAACGCGGATCGGGCCAGCACTGCTCGCGCACCGCCGCGATCGCCTGCGGATCGAGATCGCCGCCGTCGTCGGGTTTGGCTGCTGGCCGCGCGCCGCGCTGCGCCNNTCGAGCGGCGCGTCGTCGAGGAACGCGTACGGCATCGCGTGCAGGATGCCGTCGGCGAACGGCGACGGCTCGCTGCGGTCGATCGCGTGCAGGGTGATGCCGCCGCCGCGCACGCGCGCCAGCAGCTCGAGGAAGCCGTCGACGTCCATCGCCTCGTGCAGCGTGTCGTGCACGGTCTGGCCGACGATCGGGTGCGCGAGGGGCACCTCGATCGGCCCCGGCGGCAGCGTCTCGGGGCAGGCCTGGGCCGCGGGGAACGCGGCGGCCAGGGCGTCGTCGGCGCGGAAGCGCAGCAGCGGTGCGGCCACGCGCTTGCCCGAGCGCGTGCGCTCGACCAGCAGCGACCGCGTGGCGTTCCAGCGCCAACGCGCCTGGAACATCGGGGCCGGCAGCATCGCCTGCACCAGCACGTCGCGCGCCGTGTTCGGGTGCAGGAACTCGAACACGTCGGCGAGCGGGAAGCTGTGGATCGGGCCGAGCGAGATCAGCAGCGCGTCCTCGTTCGCGGCGGCCTGCAACTCCTGGCCAAAGCCCACGCAGAAGCGCTTGCGCAGCGCGAGACCGAAGGCGCGGTTGATGCGGCTGCCGAACGGACAGTGCAGCACGAGCTGCTGGCCGCCGGTCTCGTCGAAGAAGCGTTCGAGCACGAGGCAGTCGCGGCTCGGCATCGCGCCGAGCGCGTCCCGGCCCGCGCGCAGGTACGCCGCGAGCTGCTCGGCCGCAGCCGGACCGAGTCCACACTCGCGGACCAGCCAGTCGGCGTCGACGCCGTGCGTGCGCACCGTCGACACCGCCGTGCACAGTTCGGCCGAACGCGCGGGCCCTTCGGCGATCCAGAACGGCAGGCTCGGCGGCACGCCGCCGGCGTCGGCGACGCGCAGTTGCCCCGAGCCGACGCGGCGGATCTGCCAGCTCGTGGTGCCGAGTTGGAACACGTCGCCGACCGAGCTCTCGATCGCGAAGTCCTCGTGCACCGTGCCGACCTGGGCGTCGTCGTGGTCCTGCACGACCTGCCAGTCGGCGACGTCGGGGATGGCGCCGCCGCAGGTGATCGCCACCAGCCGCGCGCGGCGCGTGCTGCGCACCGTGCCGTGGATCGAGTCGCGGTGCAGCAGGGCCGCGCGCCCGGTGCCGTGCAGCGCCAGCACCGCTTCGAAGTCGGCGCGGTCGAGGTCGCGGTAGGGCCACGCCGCGCGAACGCGGTCGAACAGTTCGTCCTCGCGCATCGGGCCGTCGCAGCACCAGGCGACGATCTGCTGCGCGAGCACGTCGAGCGCGTTGGTGGGCTGTACGGTGACGTCGAGGTCGCCGTGCGCCACGGCGTGGCACAGCCCGGCCGCGGCGAGGAGTTCGTCCTTGGTCAGCGGGAACAGGCGGCCCTTGGGCGTCTTCGCGAGCGCGTGGCCGGCGCGGCCGACGCGTTGCAGCAGCGCCGCGATCGTCGCCGTGGGCCCGATCTGCACGACGAGGTCGACGTCGCCGATGTCGATGCCGAGTTCGAGCGAGTTGGTCGCGACCAGCGCCTTGAGTTCGCCGCGCTTCAAGCGCTGCTCGGCCGTGAGGCGCCGCGCCTTCGACAACGAGCCGTGGTGGCTGGTGACGAGTTCCTTGCCGACGACTTCGCCCAGCCGCGCGGCGACACGTTCGGCCATCTTGCGGGTGTTGGTGAACACCAACGTCGAGCGGTGCTCGGCGACCAGGGTGCGCAGCCGCGCGAAGATCTCGGTCCAGGTCTCGCCGGTGCACAACGTGTCGAGCGGCGCGCCCGGCACCTCGATGGCGAGGTCGAGCGTGCGCCGGTGGCCGACGTCGACGATCGCGCACGACCGGCCAGGCCCCGCGAGCAGGCCCGCGGTCGCCGCGATCGGCCGCTGCGTCGCCGACAGCCCGATGCGCTGCAGCGCGCCGCCGTTCTGCGCGACGAGCTGCTCCAGTCGTTCGATCGAGAGCGCGAGGTGCGTGCCGCGTTTGCTCGCCGCGAGCGCGTGGATCTCGTCGACGATCAGCGTGCGCGTGCTGCCGAGCATCGCCCGGCCGCGCTGCGTCGTCAGCAGGATGTAGAGCGACTCGGGCGTGGTGACGAGGATGTGCGGCGGCGTGCGCAGCATCGCCTGGCGTTCGCCGGCGGGCGTGTCGCCCGAACGCACGAGCACGCGCACGTCGGGCAGCGACGGGTCGCGGGCGCGCAGTTCCGCGAGCGGCTGCTGCAGGTTCTTCTGCACGTCGTTGGCGAGCGCGCGCAGCGGCGAGACGTAGACGACCTGGAGCGCGTCGGGCAGGGCCGGGCCTTGGCGCAGCAGGCCGTCGAGGGCGTGCAGGAACGCCGCGAGCGTCTTGCCCGAGCCGGTCGGGGCCGCGACCAGGACGTGTTCGCCGGCGGCGATGCGCGGCCAACCGAGGCGCTGCGGCGGTGATGGTTCGCCGAGTCGGTCGGCGAACCACGCGGCGACGGTGGGGTGGAATGCGTCCAGCACGGCACGTGGAGCGTAGCGACTGCACCGCGACGTTCTCGGGACTGTGGCACGCTCGCAATGGCGGCGCGCGGCCCGTAAACACGCGCCCCTTCCCCGAGGATCGCCATGCTGCTGCGCACTGCCACCGTCTCGTTGACGTTCGTCTCCCTGCTCGCCGCCCAGACGGCGACCGCCGAAGCGCCCGCGTCGACCGCGCTGCCGCCCGACGTCGCCGAGGCGATCGCAAAGGAGGGCATCGAGCGCAGCCAGGTCATGCGGCTCCTGCGCGACTTGACCGGCAAGGTCGGTCACCGGCTGACCGGCTCCGACAACTTCACCAAGGGTTGTGAGTGGGCCAAGGCGGAGTTCGAAGCGATGGGGCTGCAGGTCGAACTCGAGCAGTGGGGCGAGTGGAAGCTGACGTGGAACCGCGGACCGTGGGTCGGCCGCATCACGCAGCCGATCGAGCTCGACATGTACGTCGCCACCGAAGCCTGGACGGCCGGCACCAAGGGCCGGCAGAAGGGCCCGGTCGTCGAGATGCCCCGGACCGATGCGGGTGGCGGCGCGTCGTCGGGGGCGAGCGAGGAGGGCGACGAGGCGAAGCCCGAACCGGCGGCCGCCGCGGACTCGCTCGCCGGCAAGTGGGTGATTTCGCGGCGCAAGCCGAGCGCCACGAACCGCAAGCGCGCCCAGGAGGCCGGGGCGCTCGGCGTCGTCTACCGCGCCGGGGATCCGACCAAGGCCTTCCCGACGCGCGTGCGCGTCTTCGGCAACCACCAGACGGCGATGAAGCCGATCGAGGACGTGCCGACGTTCCCCGAGATCGCCGTGCAGTCGGACCACTTCGACCAGTTGTTCGCGCTCGTGGCCGAGGGCAAGTCCGTCATCTGCGAGTTCGAGATCGGCAACGCGTTCCGCGAACAGCCGATCGTGCTCAACAACGTGATCGCGACGCTGCCGGGCACCGAGCATCCCGACGAGTGGGTCGTGGTGTCGTCGCACCTCGACTCCTGGCACCAGGTGACGGGCACCACGGACAACGGCACGGGAACGACGACGACGATGGAGGCCGCGCGCATCCTCGCGGCCATCGGGGCGAAGCCGAAGCGCTCGATCAAGTTCTGCCTGTGGGGCGGCGAGGAGCAGGGTCTGCTGGGCAGCCGCGGCTACGTGCAGCGCCACCGTGCGCAGATGGCCAAGGTCTCGGCGTGCTTCAACCACGACACCGGCACCAACTGGGCGCAGTCGCTCGGCGTGACGCAGGCGATGCACGACCAGCTGGCGCCGATCTTCGGCGAAGTGAACCGGCTGCTGAAGGCGCCGGACGCCGACTGGTCGGGGCCGGTGTTCGATCTCAAGGTCGTGCCGCGCGTGACCGGTGGCGGCGGCAGCGACCATGCGTCGTTCATCGCCGCCGGCGTGCCGGGCCTCAACTGGGGCCTGAAGGGCCGCAGCAACTACTTCGAGCACACCTGGCACACGCAGTGGGACACGATCGACGTCGCGATCGAGGAGTACCAGCGTCACACCGCGACCATCATCGCGATGGCGGCGCTCGGCACGGCGAACCTGCCGTCGCTGCTCGACCGCGCCGGCGTGTCGGCGGGTGGACGCGAGCGCCCGCAGTCGGGTGCGTTCGCCGCGAGTTGGTTTGGCGCCGAGATGGAGGAGTTCACCTTCAAGTCGGTGCAGAAGGACGGTCGCGCCGCGGCGATGGGCGTGCAGGCAGGCGACGTGCTGAAGAAGGTCGGCGGTCAGGACCTCGAGAACCTGCGGCAGATCTTCCAGTTCGCGCGCGAGACCGAGGGCGACACCGTCACCTTCACGTTCCAGCGCGGTGCCACGACGTTCGAGGGCAAGACGAAGAAGGGCGAACTGCCGGCTCCGCCGCAGCCGCGCGGCGAGCGTGGTGGCGAGAACGCGCCGCCGGCGAGCGGTGCTGGCGGCGGCGGCAGCGCCAATCCACCGCCGGCGAGTGGCGGCGGCACCGGCGGTCGCTGATCGCGCTCCGCGGCTCGGCTTCGTTCAGGGCCCCGCGGCGGCGGTGCCTATGCCGGTGGCGACCACCGGCCCGATCGTCACGCGCTGGAGTTCCCGGTGGCCGCTCCCGCGCGGCGCGCGGTGACGAACGCGTGCAACGAGCGCGCCGACGCGAACGCCTCCTTGCCGACCTCGGCATCCTGGATCTGGATGCCGTACTCGCTCTCGATCGCGAGCACGAGCTCGAGGGCGTCGACGGAATCGAGGCCGATGCCCTGCGGCCCGAACAACGGCGCGTCGTCGGCGAACGAATCCGCCGTGACGGCCTTGAGGTTCAGCTTGCGCACGATCATCGCCTTCAGCTCGGCGACGGTTGGCTGCGTGGTCATGCAGCGCGCAGTCTATCGGTGCGCGTGTGGGGGCGGGAACGTTCTTGCGGTGGCCGGGACGCGGGCGTTCGCTTGACCGGCGCGCCTCGATGCCAGTCCCGCTCGCCGATGCCTTCGCCGCCGCCCTGCGCACGGACGCGCAGGCCGCCGTGGCATGGACCGCCGCGGGAACGTGCGATCGGCGCGGCCTCGCGGCGATGGCGAACGAACTGGCCGCGACGTTGCCCGCCGCCGCCCGCGTCGCGATCAGCGTGCGCGACCCGTTGCGGTTCCTCGCCGCGGTGCTCGCGGTCTGGCAACGCGACGGCTGCGCGATCCTGCTCGACGCCGCCGATCCGCTGGCGCCGCGGAAGGACCTCGCCGCGCACTTCGGCGCCGCCGCGATCGTGGTCGACGGTCCGGAGCTGTCCAGTGCGCCCATCGACGCGCCGCGACCCGCGCCGGCGGCGAGGTTCGCCGCGATCAAGCTGACGTCGGGGTCGACCGGCGTGCCGCGCGGCATCGGCGTGACGGCGCAGGCACTCTTCGCCGACGCCGACCAGCTCGAACGCACGATGGGAATCGGCGACGGCGATCGGGTGTTCGCCGCGGTGCCGATGTCGTTCAGCTATGGGGTGGGCAACCTGCTGGTGCCGGCACTCTGCCGCGGTCGCACACTGGTGCTGCCCGCGGCGAGTGATCCGCTCGGGTTCCTGCAGGCGATGCGCGCGGGTGGGCCGACGGTGCTGCCAGCAGTGCCGGCGTTGCTGCGGGCGCTGCTGCAGAACGCGCGCGAACTGCCGGCGTCGCTGCGACTCGTGCTGTCGGCCGGGGCGGCGCTGCCGCCCGCCGTGGCCCGCGACTTCGCGGCGAAGTTCGGTCGCGCGGTGCATTCGTTCTACGGCTCGACCGAGTCCGGGGGCATCTGCTACGACGCAGCCGGTGGCGCCGCCGAAGCCGGCGCGGTCGGCGCCCCGGTGGACGGCGTCGAGGTCGCGATCGACGACGAATCCCGAGTCGTGGTGCGGTCGGCGGCCGTCGGCGAAGCGCTCGACGGCAGCGGCAACCCCGGCGGGGGCGCGTTCCGCGCGCCGGACCTCGGCACGTTCCGCGATGGCCGACTCGTGCTGCTGGGGCGCGTCGGCGACGTGATCGATGTCGGCGGCCACAAGGTCCATCCGCGCGAGATCGAGGACGTCGTCGGCCAGCTCGCCGGCGTCGTCGAAGTGCTGGTCGTGCCGTGGCGGGACGCCGACGGGCGCGCGTCCACGGCGGCGCTGGTGGCTGGGACGGGCGTCGACGAAGCCGCGGTGCGCCGGCACTGCAGCGCGCGGCTGCCGGCGGCGAAGGTGCCCCGCTGCATCCGCATCGTGGCGGCGCTGCCGCGATCGAGTCGCGGCAAGGTGCTGGCTGCCGACGTGCAGCGCCTGCTCGCCCCGGGCGGCGAGGCGCAGCCGTGAAGGAAGGCGGCTGGATCGACCGCCTGCTGCTGTTGCCGATGCGGCGTCCGCTGGCGACGGTGCTCGTGCTCGTGCTGGCGACCGCGCTCGCGGCGTGGGGTTGGTCGCGCGTGCGTCTGCAACCGGACGTTTCGCGGCTGCTGCCTTCCGCCCATCCGCAGGTTGCCGTGGCCGAACTGCTCGACGGCCGCGCGCGGTCGTCGCGGTTGCTGTGGCTGCTGCTGCGTGGCCCCGAACTCGAGGCGCGCCTGCCCGGCTTGCAGACCGCACTGCGGGCGTCGCCACTCGTCGCCGAGGTCGCGGTGACGCGCGCCGAACTGCTCGGGGAAGCGGGTGCCGGTGCTTCGCAGCCGTCGCCCTGGTTGCTGGCGGATCGCGACCTGGCGCGCCTCGACGCATCGCTCGCGCCGACGGGCGTGGCTGCGGCGATCGAGACGCTGCAGGCGGACCTCGCCGACGATCCGCTCGCGGCGCGGGAACTGGCCGTGCGCGACCCGCTGGGACTGCGGTGGCTGTGGGCCGGCGTCGATCTGACTGCGCGGCTCGCGCTGCGGCCGGGCGGGACCTTCGCCGTCTTCGACGACGGCCAGGCCCTGGTCCGCGTGACGGGCACCGTCGACGCCTACGACGCCGACTACGCCCTCGAACTGCTCGCGCACGTCGAAGGCGCGCTCACCGGCATCGACCACGAACTGTTCGGCGGCTACGCAGTCGCCCGCGCCGACCAGGCGCGGCTGCGCGCCGACTTCGCCAAGGCGAGCTCGTGGTCGCTGGTGCTGATCGGCGCCTACCTGGTCGTGGCGATGCGTGGCCTGCGCCTGCCGTTGCTGGTGCAGTTGCCCGCCGCGCTGTCGATCGTGTGGGCGGTCCCGTTCGCCGCCGCGTGCCTCGGTCCACTGCCGGCGGTCGCGGTGGCAGCCGTCGCCGTGCTGCTCGGCCTCGGCGTCGACTTCGCGATCCACTTCGCCGCGCGATACCGCGAAGCGCGGCTCGCCGCCGACCACGCCGCGGCGGTGCGCATCGTGCAGCGCCGCACCGCGCCGGAGCTGACGATCGACATGGCGACCACGGCTGTGACGTTCCTCGCGGTCGGCTTCGGGCAGAGCGGGGGGCTGTCGACCTTCGGGTGGTTGCTGGCGATCGGTCTCGCCGGCAGCGTGCTGCTGACGTTGACCGCGTTGCCGCTGCTGTTGCGATGGGCTGGCGCGCGCCGCGACCCCGAGCGCAGCCTGCTCGCCTCGCTCGCGGACCGGTGGCTGGCGCATCGGCGCGCGCGCCCCGCTGCGTGGGTGGCGCTCGGCGCTGCGGCGGTGCTGGCGGTCGTCGTCGGCATGCGCGGGCTGCCGTTGACCGGCGATGGGGACTCACTGCGGCCGGCGGACGATCCGGTGGTCGCCGCGCGCGCGCGCATCGAAGCGACGCTCGGGTTCTCGACCGTGCCGTGCGTCGTGTTGTGGCCGGTCGGCGCCGATGCGTCGGCGTTGTGGGAAGCGCTGGACGGCGCGCGCGCCGAAGGGCGCGTGCGGTTCTGGTCCGGCCTCGGGCGGCAGGACACCACGGCGGGGCGTCGCGCCGTCGAGGCCCTGCGTGCGAACGCCGCCGGCCTCGGCGACCGCTTGCGGTCGCAGTTCACGGCGGCCGGGTTCGTGGTCGACGAGTTCGAGCCGGCGTTCGCGGCGGTCGCGGCGATGCTCGCGCGCGATCCCGAGCGCGTGGCACCCCACGTGCTGCCGCTGCGCGGCGAGCCGCATCGCGTGGTCACGGTCTGGCCGGCGGCCGGCTTCGATGTGCCGTCGTTCGCGGCGCTGCGGGCACAGGTGGAACGCGACGCCGGCCCCGCGGCGGTCGTCCATGGCACGGCCTCGCTCGGCGAAGCGCTCGCCGAAGTGCTGCGCGCAGACCTGCACCGCGCGATGGTGTGGGCCGGGGCGTTGGCGCTGCTGATGGTCACGATCTGGCTGCGTTCGCTGCGCAGCGGGCTGCTGGCGCTGGTGCCGAGCGCGTGCGGCATGGTCGCGACGGCGTGCTGGATCGCCGCGATCGGCCAACCGCTGACGATGGTCAGCTTCGTCGCCATCCCGTTCGTGCTCGGCATCGGCGTCGACGAAGGCGTGCACCTCGTCGGGCAGTTCCGGCATGGCGCGGCAACCACCGGATCGACCGGCGTCGGCGTCGTTCGCACCAGCGTCGGCACCGCACTCGGGTTCGGGGCGTTGTTGGCCGCGAGCAGTCCGGCGTTGGCGCAGCTCGGCGGCGTCGTCGCGTTCGGCTCGCTCGCGAGCATGCTGGCCGGGATGTTCGTCTTGGCGCCCTTGCTGGCGCGGCGGGGCAGTCGCTAGCGTGCGCGGGCGCGTGAACCAGCGTTGGCCGTTGCTCGTCGCCGCGTTTGCCGCCGGCTGTGCGTCATGGGCGCCGCCGCGGTCCGAAACGCTGGCGTCGCTGGCGCCGATGCCGTTGGCGGCGTTGGTGCCGGGCCAGTTCGAACTGGAGCTGCGTTCGCCGGGCCTGTCGGGCGTGTTCGACGCCGTGTGCGCGATCGGCGGCGACGGCCTGCGGCTGCAGCTGTTCCCCGACGTCGGCGGCAAGGTGCTCGACGTCGTGGTGGGCGGCGACGTGATCACCGCCCATCTCGCCGGGCGCCGCTACGAGGCCCGAGCGCCGCTGGATCAGGCGGCCCCGCATCCGGCCTTGCTGCTCGCCGCGGTCGTGGCCGAACTCGCAGCACCAGTCGTGCCGGCGCGCGTGCGCGGCGAACGGCTTGGCGCGGGACGTACCGAGGTGGACCTGGTGCCAGCCCTCGGGGCGGGATCGGTGCGGGCGACGCTGGCGCCTTCTGGCGCGGTCGCGGCGTACTCGTTCCAACTCGCCGGGATGTCGTTCGTCCTGCACGCCGATGGCCGGCTCCTCGGGGCGGGGTTCGACGGCCACCTGGCGGGCGCGGCAGCGGGGCGGTGACGGCAGCGGGGGACTGATCCCTTGGTTGTGCTCGTCAG
>DDSQ01000128.1:0-24304 GCA_002343845.1 Planctomycetes bacterium UBA2386
GCAGGGTCGAGAAGCTGCCGGTGTCGACCAACGCGACGTTCATCCCAGGCATCGCGGCGACGTTGGCCTGTGCCGAGCGGACGGTGCCCAGGCTGTCCCAGTAGGGCAGGATGCTGCCCATCACGAAGGGCATGTCGGGCGCGCCGTACACGGTGCGCACGTTCTGGATGAAGCTGAGCAGGTTGGTCTCGTAGGCGGCGGCCGCGCCGGGCACGAGGTTCAGGGCATCGCTCTCGCCCTGCATCCAGGCCATGCCCGAGATCACCGGCGTGGCGCCGCTGCCGGTCAGGTTGAGCAAGGCCGCGTCGACACGCTCCCTGAAGCGGGTGTACATCACGCCCCCGGGCGTGCCGGGCTTCCAGTCGACGGCGAGGTCGGTTGCGGTGACGGCCTGCTTGACCAGGTAGATCTGATCGGTGGGGAACAACTGGCTCAGGCGGTGCCCGAAGCTCAGCTCGGGGCCGAAGGTGTCGGGCTGGGATGGGCTGTCGAACACGCCCAGGGTGGGCGTCAGCGGCACCCAGCCGTTGCCGACGCCGGGGCAGACCTGGTGGTCGCAGGGCCAGGCCGTCGTGGGCGTGGGGGTGTTGTAGTTCCAGAAGAACACGTTGGCGGGCGGCGTGCCCAGGTTCAGCGTGTCCGGCGGCGTGCCGTAGGTGGGCGGCACGGGCACGTCGTATCCCCCCAGGCCCGCCATGTTCGATTGCCCGCCCAGCAGGAACACGCGCGTCACCGCCTGCGCAGGCGGCGCGAACGCCACCGTGCCGATGACCAGGGCAGCCAGGGAGATCAAAGCCTTCATGATGGGGTGCTCCGCTGCACCGGGCCCGGTGCAACCCGCTGCACCGCGGCCAGGAGCGCGATGCAGCGGCGCGTGGGCCGGCGATTTCTTCGTGTTGTCAGGCAGGCCGCAGGTTAGCCGGTTCGCGTGGCTGCGGTGGGGAGGGATCCCCCGGGTCGCGGGGCGGCATACGTCACCTGGAGGCACGGCTGCGGCCGCCGGCATGAGAAAGGCCGGCAGTGCCGGCCTTCAGCGGTGGGGCGGTGACGCTCGAGCGCGACGATCACACCGCCTTGCGACGGCGGCCCAGCAGGCCCATCACGCCCAGGCCGGCCAGCGCCAGCGCGTAGGCCGAGGGCTCGGGCACGGCGGTGACGCTGACGTTGTCGATGTGCGGGTAGAAGCCGTAGGTGCCGGCGGCGCCGCCGGTGTTGGTGAACGTCACCGTCATCGGGCTGCCGGTGCCGGTGAAGCTGAGCGTGTGCGTCGTCCACGTGCCATTGGCGCCGACGTAGTTGCCGAAGACCGGGCCGACGGCGACGTTCAGCGGCGCGAGGGCGGCGTTGTAGCCCGAGACCATGAACGACAGCTCGTAGGGCTGGTTCAGAACCGTGGCGAACTGCTGCGACAGCGCCTGGGTGTGCCACTCGAGCTGGGCGGCCTGGCTGCCGGCGCCCACGGGGCCGCCGAGGTAGGAGTTGCTGAAGATCACCGGGCCGGAACCGCTGCCGCTCACCGTCCAGCCGGGCGGCGGGTTCTGGTGCTCCCAGACACCGGGGGCGTCGATGAGGTTGTCCTCGAAGCTGCCGTTGGTCAGCAGGTTGGCGTGCACGCCCGAGCCGGCCATCGCCAGGACAGCGGCGGCGGCGCAGCGGGAAAGAACGGATGCGGTGGTCATGACGGCCCCTTGCCTGCGCGCGGACCGGCCGATGAGCCAGGGAGCCTGCGCAGCGTGATGTCCGTCACTGTACGCTCGGGTGCGGCGTTGGAGCCCCCTGCCCCCCGTGTTCGAGGGGTGGGGTGGGGGTCAGGCGGGAGGCAAAAGGCAAGACCTGACCCCCTTTTCCCCCGTCAGCCGGCGCTTGCCGGCGCCGCGTGAAGCCTGAGCCCGAGGGCGGCGACGACCTTCATGACCGTCGCGAACTCCGGATTCCCCGAGGGCGACAGAGCCTTGTACAAGCTTTCGCGGCCAAGGCCCGTTTCCCGCGCAAGTTGCGTCATGCCCTTCGCGCGAGCGATGTCACCCAGGGCGGCAGCCACCAGCGCGGCATCGCCCTGCTCCAGTGCAGCCTCCAGGTAGGCCGCCATGTCGGCCTCGGACTCCAGATGCTCGGCTGGGTCCCAAACGGTTGTCTTGGTCTTGCGCACGAGATCACTCCGGCAGTTCGTGAGCCAGTTGCCTGGCAACTCGGATGTCCTGTACCTGGGTCGATTTGTCGCCGCCAGCGAGCAGGACGATCAACACGTTCCCTTTCTGGACGAAGTAGACGCGGTAACCAGGGCCGTAGTCGATGCGCAATTCGGAGACGCCTTCACCGACAGGTTTGACATCGCCCGGACCCCCCCAAGGGACAGACGCCGGATGCGGATGTCGATGCGCGCCTTGGCCTGACGGTCCCGAAGTGACGCAAACCAGTCCCTGTACTCGGCCGTCTGGCGGACTTCGATCACTGCGCGTTTGTATCACATGGGATACATTGATGACAAGGGCTTGGGCTTGGCGCGAAAGCCTCGCGGGTTCGGGGTCAGCGTGGGTTCGGGTCTGGGTTCAGGGTCAGGTCTTGTCTCTTGCCCGCTCGTCCACGGGGTGCCGCGCGGGAGGGCACGCTCTCGCCGGCGTTGAAACTCAGGCCCTCGAGGCATGGTCCCGAGGGGCGGGCAAGAGGCAAGCCCTGCTGCTGCTGACGGCTGTTCCTGACGGAAACGACGACGCCCTGCACGAAGGCAGGGCGTCGGGTGTGGAGTGGAGTGCAATCCGGGGCGGTGCCCCGTCGGGGTCAGGCCTGCTTGCGGCGACGGGCGACGAAGCCGACCAGGCCCAGGCCTGCCAGCGCCAGCGCGTAGGCCTGAGGCTCTGGCACGGCGGTCACCACGACGTTGTCCAGGCCGATGTAGTTGACGCCCGACGTGCCGGTGAAGCTCAGGACGACGTTTCCGCCGGTGCCGGCAAACGTGCTGGTGGTCTGGGTCTGCCAGAGGTTGTTCTGGTTCGCCGGCGCAACGAAGTTGAAGGTGCCCAGCGGAGCGGCGCCAGCCTTGACTTCGATGCCGGCGGCCGTTGCGCCGTTGTAGTTCCACGAGGTGCCGAGGTCGAACTGCACCGTGTACGTCCAGCCGCTCAAGGTCGCGAGCGTCGTGGACACACCGCCGCGGCCGTTGTTCTGGTAGCTGGTGAGGTCGAGAAACTTCTCGCCGCTCGGCGTCGACAGGCCGAACGAGACCTCCTGGATCCAGGTCACGGCGTCGGTCGGTGCACCTGCGCTCACGGTCCAGCCGGTCATTGCCGTCGAGCCCAGCGGAAGCTTGTGGGCCACCGGCGCCCCAGCATCGGTATCGACAAAGGCGCCGTTCTCGAAGCTGTTCGAGAAGACGGTCACCGCCGCGCCGGCGGAGGCTGCGAATCCCAAAGAACCGATCATGGCCGCAGCAGCGGCGAAGCGGGCAATCCTCAGGCGTGTCATGTGCATTCCCTGACGATGGCGTTCTCGAACCGGATGGCCGAGCCGCTCTTGCCGCGAGTGCAGGAGGGAGAGCCCAGCACAGCAATGGCGTGTGCTCGACATTCCCCCATGGTCGGGGGGCTGCTGACCCATCAGGGCCCCGGCTTGGCGAGCTTGCGCAGACGGATGCGGGGTTCGGGGTCAGGTCTTGCCCCTTGCCAACGCGGCTACGCACTGGGGTGCAGGGCTCCGCGTGGTCACTGGGGCTCGAGCTCGGACCCTCGAGGCAACAGGCTGACGGCAGGCAAAAGGCAAGACCTGACCCCACTCCAGTGACCCCACTCCAGAAACGACAACGCCCTGCGCAAAGGCAGGGCGTCGATGGCGGAACGTGATGCGGGGCAGCGGCCCCGGCGATCAGTGCGGCTTGCGGCGGCGGGCGACGAAGCCGACGAGGCCCAGGCCGGCGAGTGCCAGGGCGTAGGCCTGGGGCTCGGGGACGACGGCCACGGTGCCGGCGCCGAAGGCCGAGGAGTTGTCGAACGCGGTGCCGGCCTGGCCCAGCGCGCCGCCGTAGCGGGACTCCTGGTTCAGCAGCGCGCCGCCGAAGGAGTTGAAGGTGATCGGCGTCGTGCTCTGGTTGTCCGGGCCCTGGTTGACACCGGGAGCGACGTTGGTGTTCCAGTTCGGATCCGCGCTGCTGAAGCCGCTGGCCTGCACCGAGTAGGTGTTGCCGGCCACCAGCTGCACGGGCGTCACGTTCTGGAAGATGTACTGCGTGCCGCCGTTGAGGGTGCCCGCCGCGAAGGTGACCGGCGCGATGACGGTGGCGAAGGCGTTGGTGACGTCGTACAGGCCCACCTGGATGGCGCCGACCAAGCCGTCCATGCCGCTGTCGAACACGCCGAGCTGCGTGACCCAGACGTTCGACTGGGCGGTGAAGTCCAGGCCCAGCATCTGACCGTAGTTCTGGTTGCCCGTGACCGAGCCGTCGTAGACCGGCGTGTTGGCCGACGCATGGGTCGACAACAGCGCGGCGGCCGCCAGAACGATTGCGCGCTTGATCATGTGATAACTCCCCAAATCCGTGACCCGGTGCTCATGCCCCGCCACGTCGCTCGTGACTTCGGACCGCATCCGGACAGTTCCGATTGGATCCGAGCTGGCGGCGCGCCATGCCCCCTCGAACAAGGGGTTGGCAACACTTCGTGACGCAAAACCCCCCTTCGGGCGACGCCTGCCGCTCAGGCCCCGCTCTTGCCGATCTTGCGCACGCGGATGCTGCGGATCGCGTACTGGTGGTGCACGCCGTCGGAGTCGAGCACGAAGTTGTAGCCCCATTGCCAGACGAAGCGCGGGTCGCTGATGCGCCAGGTCTTGCGCGTCCAGCCGGTGCCGGGCGGTACCGTGAACCAGCCGCCGGCGGCGGTCTTGAAACCGGTGGCGGTCGCGGCCTCGTACTTGAGGTTGAAGCCGGCGCCGACCTGCGGCGCGTTGCGCCGCACCTCGACGGTGATCTCCAGCGGCTGGTGGCCGCCGGCGAGGAACGAGGGATGCACGACGAACAGGTGCCCGCCGGGCACGTTGCCGGCGCGTGCCGAGCCGCCGTAGGTGCGCACGGATTCGGCCACCGCGGCCTCGCCCAGCGTGTGCAGGCCGCCGGACGTGGTGCCCTGCTCGTAGTCGATGAAGAGCTCGGTGACGGTGGCATAGTCGGCGTCGCCGCGGAAGGGCTTGCCGCGGTTGGACGCGGCCTTGGCCAGCACGGAGGCCGGCAGGTCGGTCAGCAGCAGCGGGTCGCGCACGAGCGTGGGCGTTGGCGACGCGCTGGCCGAGCTGGTCAGCGGGTCCACGACGGTCACCGGGGTCGGGAAGGCGAGCGGCTCGCTGGCCACCGGCGCCGCCGTCCAGGCAACCGCCACCGGGCCGCGCGGGCCGTCGAAGACGAAGGCCGGGTGGCGGCCGTTGAGCAGCAGCCAGCCGACATAGGCCGGCTGGCGGCCGAGGTGGTCGATCAGCGTGGCCAGCGCGCGGTACGCGGGGCGCTGGCGGCCCTGCGCGTCGAGCAGCCCGAGAGGGCCGCTGTCGCCGTCGCGGCCCTCGAACCACTGGATGTTGGCCACACCCTGGGCGATGCCCATCACGTAGGCCTTGACCAGGCCCGAGGCCTGCACGGCGTTGCCCTTGGCGGAGGTGATGCCCAGCTCGGTGAAGACCACCGGCACGTCCTGCCGCTGCGGGTTGGCCGCGGCCAGCATGCGGCGCACGGCGGGCACGAGGTTCAGGTACACGGCCTCGGCATCGGGGTGGCTGGAGGCGGCCACCTGGTCGAGCACCTCGTAAGGGTGCAGCGTGACGTAGTCGAAGTGGTTGCGCGCGCCGGCGCGGATGACCAGATCGAGGTAGTGGACGTGCGCGGACTTCGCCGCCAGGCCCACGCGCATCTGCGGGTCCACGGCCTTGATCGCGCGGTAGGTGGCCTGCACCAGCCTGGCGTAGTCGGCCGGGGTCTGCGTCGCGCCGGTGCCGTTGGGCGGCTCGTTCCACACCTCGAAGCACTGCACCTTGCCGCGCAGGCGGCGGGCCAGCTGGGTGACGTAGGCCGTCCAGCCGGCGAGGTGGTTGACGGGCAGTGTGCCGGGCTTGTCCAGCGTGTTCCAGCCGGGGTTGCCGAGCAGCAGCATGCCGAACGCGACGTTCTGCCCGGCGAGCCATCCGGTGGCTTCGTCCAGGGCCTGCCAGTTCCACTGGCCCGGCCGCGGCTCGACCACGTGCCAGTAGGCGTTGGTGGTGCGCAGCGTGCTGACGCCGATGGCCGTCATCGCCGGGATCCAGCGCGCCAGGTCGGCGCGGCTGCGGGCGTTGACGTACGACGGCCCGATGCCGAAGGGCGACGGTGCCGTGCCGGCGCCCGGCAGCGGCTGGCCGCAGGGCGAGGCCTGCGCCCCGCCTGCGAGGCCCGCCAAGGCAAGGGCCATCGCCAGGCCTGCGATTCGAGTCGACACGCTCGGGTCCTTCCAGTTCACGGTGGCCGATCGGACGGCCGGGCGCTTATCGGCCGGCCGTCGCGGACGAGCGGTGCCGCTCCCAGGCGTCCTCGATGCAGGCCGCCATCCGCTGGCGGAACTGCCCGATCGAGAAACGCTCCGCATGGGCACGGCACGCCTCGGGCCGGATCGGCGCGGGCAGCGCCAGGAAGCGCCGCACCGCGTCGATCAGGCCGTCCACAGTCTGCTCATCGAAGAACAGGCCCGTCATCCCGCGATCGGGTGTGTCCTCGCCNNACCGGCGTGATGCCGAAGTCCTCGAGCGCCGCGAAGACGAAGGCCCGCGCGCGCTGCATGTAGCCGAGCATCTGCGCCTGCGGCAGGTAGCCCACGAGCTGCACGTTGGGGCCGGCCTTGGCGCGCACGTGCTCCAGCTCGGGCCCGTCGCCGATGACCACCAGCTTCAGGTCCGGCATGCGGCTGAAGGCCTCGGCGATCAGCGGCATGCGCTTGTACGGCACCATCCGCGAGGCGGTGAGGAAGAAGTCCTCGCGCGGCATCGCCGGGTCGCGCAGCGGGAAGCGCTCGATGTCCACCGGCGGGTGGATCACCTGCGCCTCGCGGCGGTAGACCTTCTCGATGCGGCGGCGGATGAAGTCGCTGTTGGCCACGAAGGCGTCCACGCCGTTGGCGGTGCGCAGGTCCCACAGGCGCAGGTAGTGCAGCGACAGGCGCGCGAAGGCGCTCTTGACGCCGCGCTGCAGGCCGGCCTCGTCGAGGTACTGGTGGGTCATGTCCCACGCGTAGCGCATCGGCGAGTGCACGTAGCTGAGGTGCAGCTGGTCGGGCCCGGTGATCACGCCCTTGGAGATGGCGTGGCTCGACGACAGCACCAGGTCGTAGGCGGAGAGGTCCAGCTGCTCGATGGCCAGCGGCATCAGCGGCAGGTAGCTGCGGAAATGCTTGCGCGCGCCGGGCAGGCGCTGGATGAAGGTGGTGCCGACGCGGCGGCCCTGCAGGAAGGCACGTTCGGCGGGAGGCAGGAAATCGACGCAGGCGAAGAGATCGGCCTGCGGATACAGCGCCAGCAATTGCTCGACGACCTTCTCGCTGCCGGCGTAGCTGTCGAACCACTCGTGGACGATTGCGACGCGGCGGGGCGCGGAGGGCTGGGGCACGGCGGAGGCGGCGGGCGGAGACAGTGGCGCGCGACAGGGCCGCCACGTGGGGCCCCGCCGCGCCAGCAGGTTAGCAGACGCCCGCCAGGGCGCCGTGTGACGAAATACCGCCAAGGCCGGGTTGGCGCGGGTTGTGCCGCGCTACCGGCCCGGCCGGGCCGGCCGAAGACCGACAGCACGCGCAGGCCAGGAAGTACCCGGCCTGCCGGCCTGGAAGAAGCCTCGCGGCAGCGCCGCGCGGGCGCTGCCCGTGAGCCGTTCAGACGGCCGTGCTGCCCTTGCGGCGCCGCGCCATCAGGAAGCCCACGCCCGCCAGGCCCGTCAAGGCCAGGACGATGGATGAGGGCTCGGGCACCGCGGTGACGCGCACGTCGTCGATGCGGAAGCCGCTGGCGGGTGCGTTGTCGAAGGTCAGCGTGTACACGCCCGGGGCCCACTGGACGCCGGCCGTGCCGTAGTGGAAGCTGTGCTCCACGCCGTCCGGATTCGGGTTCGGGCCGATGTTGGCCGGGTTGGGCACGACGAAGTTCTCCGTCTGTCCGCCGAGGCCCACCGCCACGTTGCCGCCGTTGTCGACGCCACCGTTGGTGGACGTCCAGAACTGCACCAGGAAGTACGGCGTGGCCGCGAGCGACGTGAAGGTGAAGCTCGCCGTCGTGGCGCCGAAGAGTGCCAGCACGTTGTCGTTGACCGCATAGGTCTCGATCGTGCCGCCCGATGCAGCGGAGTCGAAGCTGCCCTTCAGCGTCGTGAAGTCAGTCGACCAAGTCTGCGCTCCCGCAGCCATGGACATCGCCATGCCGGCGGCCAGTATCCCAAGCTTGAATTTCATGAGGTTCTCCAGAGGTCGGTCCCGTGGCCGGAGCCGTGGATGCCTGCTACATCCTGCTACAGACCACTCGGTCATGTTTATAGCCCTCGCCCCCTGCGGCGGCGCCTCCCTGTTCACGGGGGACCGGCAGAAGGGGGGAAAGCGGTCGCGCGTGAGAGACACCACGAAGGCGGTGGGGGGCCAGTCGATTCAAGGGGTTACGAGGCCCCCGGGGGCTCCTCACAATTCCGGGTGTGTCGCGTCTGCGACGCCGACATGGGAGCACTCTCTCGTGAACCTGCGGGAGCACGCAGGCCTCGGATCGACGGGGCCGATCAACGTTGGGGCCGCGGACGGTACGTCCGCGAAGGGCATCGCCATGCCCGGCAGCCGGAACACCCTCGCGCTGATGGCGTGCGGCCTGGCGCTGCTGGTGCTCTACGCGCCCACGGTGCACGGCCTGGCCGTGACGCTGTGGCCCGATCCCACGCATTCGCACGGCCCGCTGGTGCTGGCGGTGGTCGCCTGGCTCTTCGCACGGGGCATCCGCCACCAGCTCGACTTGACCCCGCCGGAGGCCCGCGGCCCCACGCGGCCGCTGGCCGGGGCGCTGAGCTTCGGTCTCGGCTTGCTGGCCTACGTCGTGGGGCGCAGCCAGTCGCTCTTCGTGCTGGAGGTGGGCTCGGCCTTCCCGGTGCTGCTGGGCCTGGGCCTGATGGTGTTCGGGCCCCGGCTGCTGCGCAGTCTGTGGTTCCCGTTCGTCTTCATGCTCTTCCTGGTGCCGCTGCCGGGCTCGTTCATCGACACGGTGACGCACCCGATGAAGCTCGGCGTGTCCTGGGCCTCGGAGCACCTGCTCGCGGCCATGGGCTACCCGATCGCCCGCACGGGCGTGATCCTGAACATCGGCCAGTACCAGATGTTCGTGGCCGACGCCTGCGCGGGCCTGACCTCGTTGTTCATGCTCGAGGCCTTCGGGCTGCTGTACCTGAACGTCGTGCGCCACGCCAGCGCGCTGCGCAACGTGATCCTGGCGCTGCTGATCGTGCCGATCTCCTTCGCCTCGAACGTGGTGCGCGTGGTGCTGCTGTGCCTGGTCACCTACCACTACGGCGACGAGGCCGGCCAGGGTTTCGTGCACGACTTCTCCGGCTCGGTGCTGTTTGCCGCCGCCCTGGCGCTGACGGTGGCCGCCGACACCGCCGCGCGCGCCCTCGCCCGCACGTTGCAGCGGCGCCGCGGCGGGGCCGGCGGGGCCTACGGCGAGCCGGCGGCGTCGCCAGGGCTGTGGCCGCGCGTGCGCAGCTGGCAGGGCGTTGGCGGGTCGCCGGCGCTCGGCGCCGGGGTGGCCGCGGCGGCCGTCGCCGCGCTCGCACTGGCCACCGCGCTGGTGCCCAAGCCGATCGCCGCCGAGCCGGTGGGCGATCTCGAGCGGCTGATCCCGGCCCGCTTCGGCGACTGGGTGGTCGTCGACCGCCCGCTGATCCCGGTGGACGTGCTGGCCAACGAGCCGGGCGAGACCACGCTGAACAGCCCGTACGACCAGGTCGTGATGCGCTCGTACCGCAACGCGGCCAGCGGCGCCGTCGTCGACCTGGCCGTGGCCTATGGCAAGCACCAGCGCCAGGAGGTGAAGATCCACCAGCCCGAGCTGTGCTTCAACAGCCAGGGCTTCCGCGTCACCTCCAGCACGCCGACGCTCATCGAGCGCCCGGCCGGCTCCGACGGGCCGGCGATCACCGCGCGCAACCTCTTCTCCGACGGCCAGCGTGCGAAGCTGGCGGCCACCTACTGGATCCGCATCGGCAAGGTGTATGCCGACAGCGCCTGGGAGACCCGCTGGGAGATCTTCCGCGAAGGCCTGAGCGGGCGTGCCGTGGACGGGGTGCTGGTGCGCGCGACGATGCAGGTGGGCAGCACGCCGGAGGCCGAGCAGGCGCACCGCATCTCGGCGCGCTTCCTCGGCGAGCTGCTGGCCAACGGCTCGCCCGAGCTGCGCCGGGCCCTGGCGCCGTGAGCCGCTGAAGGCCGCGGGACGGCCGGCCACCCTGCACCCGCATGCTGCCCACCTGGCTCTTCCTCGTCTGCGCCGCCGCGGCCTGGTGGGGCCTGCGCCGGCCCGCACGCATGCTGCCGGTCTTCCTGGTGGCCTGCGTCTTCGGGTCGTCGGCCGCGCTGGAGGTGGTGCTGCTGGGCGGCGCACCGGTCACCCCGGCCCTGTTCTTCGTGCCCTTCCTGGTGGCCGCGGCGCTGCGCCAGCGCGGGCCGCAGGCCGTGCTGGCCGGTGTCTCGCTGCGCGAGGCCGGCGGCTGGCTCGCGCTGTTCGTCGGCTGGGCGATCCTCACGGCCGTCTTCGTGCCGCGGCTGCTCGCCGGCCAGCTGCTGGTCTACACCACCTCGCGCACGGACGTGACGAACCTGGGCGTGCAGCTGACCGCGCTGCAGCCGAACACGACGAACCTGACGCAATCGGTCTACCTGCTCGTCGGCCTGACCGTGTTCCTCGCGGCGCGCGCGCTGGCGGCGGACCCGCGGCATCACGCGTCGATCCGGCACGGTGTCTACGCGGCGGCGGCGGTCAACGCCGCGCTCACGCTGCTGGACGGGATCGCCGCCGTCTCCGGCGTGGAGCTGGGCCTGTCCTTCGTGCGCAACGCGAACTACGCGGTGGTGTCGCAGTCGATCGGCGGCTGGCCGCGCCTGCAGGGCGCGTTCTCCGAACCCGCCGCGCTGGCGTGCTTCTCGATCGTGCTCTTCGCCTTCCTGCTCGGGCTGTGGCTGCGCGGCGTGGAGCCGCGAAGCTCCGGCACGCTCGCGCTGGTGACGGCCGGCGTGCTGGTGCTCAGCACCTCGTCGACGGCCTTCGTCACGCTGGCCATCGTGCTCGGCGTGGCCGCGGCGGTGCAGGTGGGCCACGCCGTGCTCGGCGAGCACCGGCTGCGCTTCGGCGTGCTCTCGGCGGTGCTGCTGGCGGGCCTGGCGCTGGGCTGCGTGCTGCTGCTGTGGTCACCGCCTGCGCTCGAGCGGCTGGTGGAGATCGTCCGCGTGATGGTGTTCGAGAAGGCCTCGAGCGCCTCGGCCGTCGAGCGGCTGGCCTGGGTCGAGGGCACCTGGGGCAACTTCGTCGACACCTACGGGCTGGGTACCGGCGCCGGCAGCGCGCGCGGCTCGAGCTACCCGTTCGTCGTGCTCGGCAACACGGGCGTGCCGGGTGCGCTGGCGCTGCTGGCGGTCATCGGGCTGCTGCTCGGCGTGCCGGGCCGACCCGCCGACGCGCAGGCCTCGGCGCTGCTGTTCGCCGCGCGCATGGCCTTCGTGGGCGCGCTCAGCGCGGCCTTCCTGGTGGCGACGATGATCGACCCCGGGCCGGTGTTCTTCGTCGCCGCCGGCCTGGTGGCCGGCCTGCTGCGCGCCACCGGGCCAGCCGGCCGTCACGGCCTGCCGACGGTTGCCGACGTCACGCTTCCTGGGGCCTGGCGGCCCGCCTCGAGCCGGTGAGCGGCGTCGTCACGCGCAGCGCGGCGCTACAGGGCCAGCAGCTCGTCGAGCAGGCGGCGCGCGGCCTTCGCCCACGTGAAGGTGGCGGCATGTGCCGCGGCGGCGCGGCCGAGCCCCTCTCGCGCGGGCGCGTCGTCGGCAAGGCGGCGCAGCGCCGCGACCCAGGCCGCCGGGTCTTCGGGGCCGGCCTGCAGCGCGGCCGCACCGCAGACCTCGGGCAGCGCGCCACAGGGCGCGACGATGGCCGGGCACCCGACGAGCATGGCCTCCAGCGGCGGCAGGCCGAAACCTTCGGTCGTCGACGGGAAGGCGATGCACAGGGCGTGCGTGTACAGCGCGCGCAGCTCGCCGTCGCCGATGCGGCCGGCGAAGACCACGTTGTCCGGCACCGTCCAGCCGGCCGCCTCGAAGGCGCCGCGGCCGGCGCCGCCGAAGAGCACCAGCCGCAGGCCGCGCAGGGCCGGATCGGCGAAGGCGCGCAGCAGCAAGCCGACGTTCTTGTGCGCCTGCGTGTTGGCCAGCGCGACGGCGTAGCGGCGGGGCTCGAGCGCGAGGCGCTCGATCACGCCGTCGTCGGCAGGGATGTCCAGCACGTGATCGACGCCGTTGTGGATCACGCCGATCTTCTCGCGCGGTGCCAGGCCGTGCAGCGCGAGCTGCTCGCGCGAGTAGCCGGAGACCGTCAGGATGCGGCGGTGCCGCCGGCCTGCCAGCGGCTGGTGCAGGTGGTACCAGGTGCGGAAGGCTGGCGAGTAGCTCTGCGGCGTGATGTGCACCTGGGCGTCGTGGAACATCGTCACCGCGTCGCGCGCGAGCACCGGGCCGACGTTGCACAGGCTGAGGATGGTGCGTCCGCGCGCCTTCAGCGGCAGCGTCAGCTGCTCCCACGGGATGCCGCGCAAGGGACCGACCTGTTCGTAGGGGACGCCCAGCCGCTCGGCCCCGTCGCGGCCGTCGCGCGGCACCCACAGCGCCATCTCGAGCTGGGCGGCCGCCTGCGCGTCCTCGGCCAGCAGGCGGTGGGCGTGCCGCACGAGCTCGGCGGCGACGCGGTGCACGCCCGTCGGCTCGGCCGACAGGAACTTGCCGTTGACCACGATGCGTCTGCGTGCAGGCATGGCCGCATGCTAGCCGCCGTGCCGCCGGCGCGAGGCCGTGGACCGTGGGGGTGCGCGCGATGACCGGCGCCCTGCCCTCCCCGCTGCCGCGCGTGGCCGTCGTCGTGGCCAGCACCGGCCGGCCGCAGAGCCTGGCCACGATGCTGCGCCACCTGCAGCGGCAGACGCTGCCGCCGGCGCGGATCGTGCTGTCGGTGGTGACGCCGGACGACCTGCCGCCAGCCGACGCCCGGCCGGCCGGCGTCGAGTGCCTGAACGGCCCGAGGGGACTGCCGGCGCAGCGCAACACCGCGCTGCGCCACCTGGACGGCGACGCCGATGTCGTCGTCTTCTTCGACGACGACTACGTGCCCTCGCGCTTCTGCGTCGAGCAGATCGCCCGCTTCTTCGCCGCGCACCCCGCGGTGGCCGGCGCCAACGGCCACGTGATCGCCGACGGCATCGGCTCGGCCGGGATCTCCACCGAGGAAGCGGAGCGTCTCGTCGAGGCCTACGACCAGGCGCCGGAGCACTCGCTCGCGGTGCTGCGCGAGCTCGAGGGCCTGTACGGCTGCAACATGGCCTTCCGCTTGAGCGCGACGCGGGGCATCTGGTTCGACGAGCGGCTGCGGCTCTATGGCTGGCAGGAGGACATCGACTTCGCGGCCCGGGTGGCGCGCAACGGCGCGATCGTCAAGACACGGGCCTTCGCCGGCGTGCACCAGGGCGTCAAGGGTGCGCGCACCTCGGGTCTGCGGCTGGGCTACTCGCAGGTGGTCAACCCGTGCTACCTGGTGCGCAAGGGCACGATGAGCGCCCGCTTCGCGCGCCGGCTGGTGCTGCGCAACCTGCTGGCCAACCACCTGCGCGCGGCCTGGCCGGAGCCGTGGGTCGACCGCCTCGGGCGGGTGCGCGGCAACTGGGTCGGCATCGCCGACGTGCTGCGCGGGCGCCTGACGCCCGAACGCATCGAGTCGCTGTAGGCCGGGCAGCGATGACACGTCGACAGTCGCGATGCGCGGGCCCGGTCCGGCCGGCGCGCGGGCATTTCCTGGAGTTTCCGACATGGACACGGCAAAGAAGCTGCTGAGGCAGGTCTACCTGGACCAGGCCGTCAAGCACCTGGTGCTGAACCTCGGCCTGCTGCGCAGGCGCGCGCTGGGCGTGGACCGTCGGCTCGTCGCGGGCTACCTGCGCGCCCATGCGACGCGCAAGCTGCACATCGGCTGCGGCGGCAACCTGCACCCGGGGTGGCTGAACTCGGACCTGTTCCCGAAGTCCGACGCGATCCTGCACCTGGACGCGACACGGCCATTCCCGCTGCCCGACGCGAGCTTCGACTACATCTTCTCCGAGCACATGATCGAGCACGTGCCGTATGGCGCGGGGCACGCGATGCTGCGCGAGTGCATGCGCGTGCTGAAGCCCGGCGGCCGCCTGAGGATCTCGACACCCGACCTGCGCTTCCTCGTCGACCTGTGCGGCAGCCGGCCATCGGCCGTGCAGGCGGAGTACATCGAGTGGGCGACTCGATCCTTCGTGCCGGGCGCGCCCTACAGCGACGCGGTCTTCGTCGTCAACAACTTCGTGCGCGACTGGGGCCACACCTTCGTCTACGACGAGCCGACGCTGCGTCGCTCGATGGAGCGGGCAGGCTTTCGTGACGTCACCGCCTGTGAGCTGGGCAGCAGCCGCGACCCGAACCTGCACGGGCTCGAGCACGCGACGCGCATCCCGCTGCGCTTCCTGGCCCTCGAGTCGATGACGCTGGAGGCGACGAAGCCCACGGCGCCGTGAACGGCGACGGCCGGCGCGACGCGGCCCGTTCCTCAGGCCGGCTGGTGCGGCGCACGCCGCAAGGCCGGCGCCAGGCGGCTCCGGAACAGCAGCAGCATCACCGCGATGGCTGCAATGGCCGCGACGGCCTGCAACACGAGCGACGGCCAGCGCGGCAGCGCGAGCAGCGGAACGGCCGAGACCAAGGCGCTGCTCAGGCCCACCGCCAGACCGCCCACCCACAGGCTGCGGCCGATGGTGGACGGCGCGATCCGGGTCCAGTACAGCGCACCGGCCCACATCAGCGTCGCCGAGACCACCGCGGCGGCCATCCGCGCCTGTACCGCGACGCCAATGCCGCCCCAGGCGGCCCCGGCCGCAACGCCCGCCAGCGCCACCGACGTGGCCGCGAGCCTCAGCAGGAACAGCCGCGCGGTCGCCGAGCGCAGGCTCAGCAGCGGCTCGACGAACAGCCCGGCGGCGTTGAACAGCAGGGCCCCGGCCACGAAGGGCACCAGCGCAACGGCCGCCTCCCACTGCGGCCCGAGCAGCGTCGGCACGAGCGCCGGTGCGGCCAGCGCAACGAAGCTCAGCGCGGATCCGAGCACGACGAAGGCGAGGGTCTGGAACGCGCCGAGCACCTCCAGGCCATCCTGACCGAGCCGCGTGTGTGCAGCCAGCCGCACCCAGACGGACTTCACCAGCGGCTGCGCGACCACGTCGTACACCGCGACGACGAGACGATCGGCGATGCGGTACAGACCGACCGCCGCCGGCGTCAGGATCAGGCCGATGAGCAGGTCGATGCCGTTGTTGCCGACGAAGCCCAGCAGCCGGCTGCCGGTCAGCCCGCCGCCGAACGCGAGCACGTGGCGGATCTGCGCCAGGCTGGTGCGCCACACCGGCAGCCGGGGTGACACCCAGCGGAACAGCAGGTACTCGATGACAGCCAGCAGGACGCGGTAGGCGATCAGCGCGTGCAGGCCCCAGCCGGCCCTCAGCAGCGCCAGGCCGGCGAGCAGCGACACGACATCGCGCAGCGCGACCAGGCCGAAGTAGCGCTCGAGACGGGACGGATCGCGCAGGTAGTTCGCCTCGCGCCACGCGGACAGGCAGGCGAAGAGCGGGACCACCGCGAACAACCGCAGGACCAGCGCGAGTTCGCCCGAGCGGTAGGCCGTGGCCAGCAGGTCGGCGGCGAGCAGCAGGCCCAGCGCGCTGCCCACGCCCACGCCGACCATCACGGCGAAGGCCGTGCCGCCGTCGCGATCAGGGTCGTCCGACTTCAGCAGGTACTCGTAGGCACCGGAGTAGATGACCACGCCGATCAGGGTGACGGCGATCGAGCCGAGCGCGTAGGCGCCAAACTCGGCCGGCCCGACATGCCGCGCCCCGACCACGAGCAGCACCAGCGTCGACAGGTGCGCCGCGATGCGCGAGAGGAATCCGCCGGTCAGGTGGCGCACGGGGACGGGGCGATCGGTCGCGCCTGCCCGGTCAGCACAAGGCCCGGCGGCCCTGGAGCGTCCCGACGAAGGGCGCGGCGAGCGCGAAGTTCTCGTCGGCCAGCCCGCGTGCCTGGTCGAGCGCCAGCTCCCGGTCCCGCGAGCCGCCCTGGAACAGTTCGCCTCGCAGCCGCTCGAGCGTCTCGGTCGAAGGGCGCGCGTCCTGCGCCAGCAGCGGGATGGCGAAGCTTCGAGCCATCGACGACAGCTTGTCGTTGCCGTCGTCGATGATCACCACGGGTCTGCGCGCGAGCAGCGCGAAGACGGCCGCGTGCAGCCGGTTGGTCAGCACGCAGCGCGCGCTGCGGTAGTGGCCGAGCAGTGTCTGCAGCACGCCGTCGGCGACGACCGCCACGTCCTCGAACCCCCGCGCGCGCAGGACGGCCTCGAGGCGCGCCGCGAAGCGTGCGTCCATGCCGGGGCGGCCGTCGTGCAGCACGATCCTCACGCGGCGCTCCCCGGCGGCGGCGGCGGCCTCGAACGCCAGGCTGGCAACGGCTTCGGCATCGAGGACTCGGTGCTCGCCCGGGTCGTGGCAGGGCGCGATCAGGATGCCGGCCGGCTGCCCGGCCGCGGGTGCCTCGAGCAAGCGATGGAGCGGACCGCGGGCAAAGGCGAGGTCGGCCGTCAGCATGACCGGCCGGCCCGTTCCGCACAACTCGCCCGCACGGTGCAGCGACACGGCGTCGCGGACGGTGATCAGTTGCAGGTTGGACAGGATCAGTCGCCACAGCACGCGCCGCAGCCGGCTCTCGCAAGGGCCGATGCCGATGGCCAGCGCAAGGCGCGCATCGCCACGCAGCCGCGCGAAGACCAGCTGCATGAGCAGGGCCAGCATCGAAGCCGCCGACTTGTTGCCCCGCACGACCTGACCGCCGCCGAAGACCACCGCGCGGCCCGGCTCGAGCAGCGCCGCCGGCGACTTGCCGGGACGGACCCTCAGGCCATGCCCTGCCGCCTGCGCGACCATCGGCGAGGACGGCAGGTTCCACTGCTGCACGGCGATGTCCTCGACGCCGCAGTGCGCCTTCAGCCCGTCGGCCAGCTGAAGGGTCAGCGCGAGGTCCCCGAGGTTGTCGATGGTCTCCGCGAGGACGAGTGCCTTGGACATCGCGTGATCGGGGATGGGACGCCGGCCCGGCCGGGCCGTCAGGGTGACCGCGGGTGCACGAAGGCCGCGACGAGGTGCCGTCGGAACTCCACGTCGCTGAAGCGCAGCATCGCCTCGCGGCGCGCCTGGGTGGCCAGCAGCCGCCGCGCCGGCGGATCGCGCAGCAGCTCCAGCGTGCGCTGCGCCAGCTCGGCGACGCTCGCCGCCAGCAGCCCGGTCTCGCCGGGTGTCAGCATGTCGCGGTGCACCTCACCGTCGTGGCCGATGCAGGGCAGCCCGACGGCCATGGCCTCGGCCAGCGCCATCGGGAACCCTCGGCCGGCCTCGGGCGCGACGAACAGGCTCGCCTGCGCCAGGGCGTGGGCGCGGGCGTAGGGATCGGCCGGATCGTCCACCCGCTCGATGCCCGATGCGTCCAGCACCAGGCGCTCGTCGTCGCTCACCGCGCTCAGCCACCGGAAGCGCGCCCGCGGCAGCGCCTCGGCCAGCAGCACGGCCAGCTGCGCGAAACGCTGGACCGCATCCGTCGCGTCGCCGGGCGCGGCCCCGACGATCACCGCGGTCTTCGGCTCGACCTGGGCGGTCACCGAGAAGAAGACCGCGTCCACCGGGGATTCGATCAGCCGCATGGGCATGCGCGCGATGCGCGCCATCGCGCGCATGTCGAACGGGACGTTGGCGATGGTCTGGATGCGCCGCAGCGGCACGAAGCGGCCGGCCAGGCGCAGCGCGGGCCGGCCCAGCCAGGTCAGCGAGCGCGAGTGGTGCGGCGTGACGAAGAGGCGGCCGCCGGCGGACTCGATGCGCCGCGCCACCGGCAGGCCGATCATCAGCGGCATCAGCCCATGCAGGTGCACGGCCTCCCAGCGCCCTTCGCGCACCAGCGCCTGCAGCCGCCGGCCCAGGCGGTACCAGCGGCCCAGCGGGTTGCGCGTGTCGTCGACGAGGTGGATCGCGATGGCCGGGTCCAGCGACTGCACGAGCCGGCGGCCGGTCTCGTCGCCGATCAGCAGCACCGCCTGCGGCCGGCCTTCGGCGCGCAGCGCCGCGCAGGCGGGGCCGAGCATGTGGAACACCGCCTCGGTCAGCTCCCCGACGACGTGCAGCACGCCCAGCGGCGGCGCATCGAAGCCGAAGACGCGCGAGTACTCCGAATCCCGGAAGGGGCGCGGACCGGCGCCGCTGCTCGGGGACTGCGCGGCGGCGTTGTCGATGACGCGGGGGATCATCGGCTCGGGTTCACCGCATCTCAGATGTCGTTGACCACCAGGCCCGCGAACTGCGCGTTGCCCTTGCCCAGCAGGCGGGCCAGCTCGTTCAGGGCCGGCAGCGAGCTGCGGTGCCGGCGCGCCACCAGCACCGAGGCGCCGCAGCGCGCGGCGACCAGCCGGGCATCGGCGCCGGCCGAGGCCGGCGGCGTGTCGACGATGACGTGCGTGAACTTGCGGCGCAGCTTGTAGAGCAGCTCGGCGAAGCGCCGGCCCTGCAGGATCTCCAGCGGGTTGGGCGGCACGGCGCCGGCGGGCAGCAGGTACAGGTTCGGCAGGGCCCGCGTCGGCCGCAGCACCTCGGCGCGCTGGTGGCGGCTGAGGATGCCGCTGAGGCCGCTGCGCAGGAAGTCCAGGCCGAACACCTGGTGCAGGCGCGGGCTGCGCAGGTTGGCATCGACCAGCAGCGTCTTCGCGCCGAGCTGGCTCAGGCTGACGGCCAGGTTGGCAGCCAGCCAGGTCTTGCCGTCGCCACCGTCGAGGCTGACGACGGCCAGCGCGCAGCGCGGCGAGATCTCGGCGCTGAGCACGCCGGTCAGCAGCTCGGTGCGCAGGTCGCGCACGGTCTCGGCGGCGCGGCTGAAGGGGTACTTGGCGACGACGAGGTCGTCGCTGAAGGCGGCCGCGTCTTCCGAGGTGGCGGCCGGGGTGTAGTCGTAGCCGAACTGGCGGCTGAGCGCCCACAGGACGTCCGGCCCCTTGACGAAGCCCAGGGCCACCGCGGCCTCGCCGAAGCGCGCGCGGTTCTCGCGCTGGTACTCGAGGATCGCGGCCACCTGGCCGGCATCGAGATGCCCGCTCTGGCGCAGCAGCTCGCCCAGCATCTGCCCGCCGGCCCCGAGCAGCAGCGTCGGCGCGAACGACTCCTCGCCGGGGCGGTCGATCGGCACGCGTCGCGGCTCGAGCGGGATCGGCTGCACCTCGACGACCTTGGCTTTGGTGCGGGGCTCGGGGCGAGGCTCGGGGCGAGGCTCGGCGCGGGACTCGGCGCGGGTTCTCGGTTCGGGTCGTGCCCGGGCGGGCGGCTCGCCGGCCGTAGGCGGGTTGTCGGCACGCGGGGCCGCGGGCACCCGCTCGGCCGCCTTGCGGGAGCGCTTGCGCCGGGCCTCGCGCAGCGGTTCGGCGTCGACGACGTTGTCGGGCAGGGGCCGGGCGGACCGCACGGGCCGCGGCGGGCTGCTGTCGATCGCCAGCACCTCGGTCGGCTGCTCCGGCGGCGGCTGCGGGACGGTGTCCGCGGCGGACGCGAACGGCGGCGGCGCGGGATCGGCGCGGCGGAAGAAGCGGGACAGGCCGGTCATCTCGGTACGTCGGGTTCGGTTGGCGGAACTCATCCGCTGGCGCCGGGGCGCATCAGCGCCGGAGCCAGCGACTCGCGGGCGAGCATCGCAGGCGTGACCCTGGGCACCACCGCCAGCACGCGCACGTGCAGCACGTCGTGCGCGTCGTCCAGCGTGCGCAGCCGCCGGTCGCGCCACTCGCGCACCAGGGCCACGGCCAGCGCGGCGATGGCGCCGAGCACGAGGGCGATCGCCGCGTGCAGGAAGACCTTCGGGAAGGACGGCTTCAGCGGCTCGCTGGCGGCCTCGAGCAGGCTGACGTTGGAGCGGTCGCTCTGGCTCTCCAGCGTGACCTGGTTGCGCCGCTGCAGCAGGTTCTGGTAGGCCAGGCGGGCGTTCTCGACGTCGCGCTCGAGCACGGCGGCCTCGTCGCGCTGCTGCTTCAGCCGCAGCACGCGGGCGCGCTGCTCGGCCACCGAGGCGCTGACCGCGCCCAGGCGCCCCATGACCACGTCGTTGTTGACGCCCACGCTGCCGGTGACGCGGCGGGTCTCGGCGGCGATGCGGCGCTGCAGCTCGGCCAGCGAGGCGCGCGTCTCGATCATCTGCGGGTGCGATTCGCCCAGGCGCTGGCTCATCTCCTCGATCTTCACGTCCAGGCGGCTCTTCTCGGCCGTCAGCTGGGCGAGCAGCGGGTTGGTCAGCACCTCCTGCAGCTGGTTGCCCTGCGTGGCGGCCTGCGCGGTGCGGCCGCGGGTCTCGGCGGCCAGCGCCTGCAGCATCACCTGCTGGCTGCTCAGCTCCTGCAGGCGCGCGGTCTCGACGTCGAAGCGCTCGTCGGTGGTGATCAGGCCGCTGCTCTGCTGGAAGGCCGACAGGCGCGCCTGCGCGGCCTCGTAGGTCTCGCGCGCGGCCTTGGCCTGCGCCTCGAAGAAGCCGCTGAACTGGCGCGCCGGCTCGGTGCGCAGCTGCAGCGCCGTCTCCACGTAGGCCTCGGCGAAGGCATTCGCCAGCGCGGCCGAGAACCGCGGCGCCGGCGACGAGTAGGCGATGTTCAGCGCGCCGCTGTCCTTCGTCGGCCGCACCTCGAGCCGCTTGCGCAGCAGCTCCATCAGCCACGACTCGAAGGTGCCGGCGCCGTCGGTCTCGTCGCGCCACTGTGCGCGCAGCTCCTCGCTGCCGCGCAGGCCCAGCTTGTCGATCACGCGCAGCACGACCCGTGCGCTGCGGATCACGTCGACCTGCGTGACCATGTAGCTGATCGGCGCGACGCCGCCGAAGTTCTGGCCGTTCAGCGGGTCGACGTTCTTGATGTCGACGAGCACGGTGGCCGTGGCCGTGTACTGCCGCGGCAGCACCAGCGTCACGCCGACGATGCCGCCGAAGACGACGGCGAATGCGACGAGCGCCGCGAGCCAGCGGGCCCGCATCACGGCGATGATCTGCGCGAGGGTCATCGAGGGTGCCTGACAGAGGAGAACCGAATCGTGCACCGGCACCGCGCCGATGCCCAGGGCATATTACCGATCGAGCCCGGCGGCAGCCCCCCCAGACGCGGCGGGGCTCCCCCTAGTTCCGCGAGGCGCTCAGCGGGCGCCGCGCCCGGTGACGACGACGGAGACCGTGCGCAGCAGGATCTCCAGATCCAGCTTCCACGAGCGGTTCTCGACGTAGGAGCGGTCCAGTTCGACCCGCTCGGCGTAGGAGAGTTCGTTGCGGCCGCTGACCTGCCACAGGCCCGTCATGCCAGGCGTGACGCTCAGGTAGTGCCAGCGCACGGCGCCATAGCGGCGCAGCTCCTGCACGGTGATGGGCCGCGGGCCGACGAGGACCATGTCGCCGCGCAGCACGTTTAACAGCTGCGGCAGCTCGTCCAGGCTCGAGCGGCGCAGGAAGTGGCCGACACGCGTGATGCGCGGATCGTGGGCGAGCTTGAAGTCGCGCTCCCACTCGCTGCGGGCGTCGAGATCGGTGGCCAGCAGCTCGGCCAGGCGCTGTTGCGCGTCCACGCGCATCGAGCGGAACTTGAGCACCTTGATCAGCCGCCCGCCCTGGCCCACGCGATAGTGGCCGAAGAGGATCGGCCCGCCGTCCATCCGCCAGATGACCAGGGTGACCAGCAGCAGCACCGGGCTGAGCAGCACGATCAGCAGCGCCGCGGCGAGCCGGTTGGCCAGGCCATAGAGCCCCTCGCCCAGGCTGCGGCTGCCCTGCAGCGCAGGCACCGCGCCGGCGGCAGCCGCTTCGGGAGGTGCGCTGACGCTGCGGATGGACATGCCCTGGGCCTCTCTGACTGACCGTGACCGATGGGTCGTGCGGGGAGCTCTTCGTACGACGGTCTCGCGGCACGGGCTGTGCGGTGCGAGAGCCGTTCCCAACTTCGAGTGCTGGAACGAGTCTAGGCAGCGGGCCCGCGGAAGGGACTCCCGCGGAACGGTGAGCGGACCCCTCCATTCGCGGTGTTCCGTGGGACATGGGTAACTCGGGGTACGCTTGGCATCACCTGCAATCCGCAGGCATCCACACGCCAGGAGAAGAAAATGGGACTGATGAGCTTCATCAAGGAGGCCGGCGAGAAGCTGTTCGGCCGCGGCGAGGCCAAGGCGGCGCAGGAGGCCGTGCAGGCGGCGCCGACGCCCGAGGCCGTGGCGGCGATGAGCGCGGCAGCCGCGAAGGCCATCACCGACTACATCGCGACGCAGAACCTGCCCACCGCGGGGCTGGACGTCAGCTTCGACGCGCCCAGCGCCACGGTCACCGTGGCCGGCACGGTGGCCGACCAGGCCACGAAGGAGAAGATCCTGCTGTGCTGCGGCAACGTCAGCGGCGTCACCGCGGTCAACGACCTGATCGTGGTCAGCGCGCCGCAACCCGAGGCGCAGTGGCACACGGTGGTCTCTGGGGACAACCTGTCGAAGATCGCGAAGAAGTTCTACGGCGACCCGAACAAGTACCCCGTGATCTTCGAGGCCAACCGGCCGATGCTGACGCACCCGGACAAGATCTACCCGGGGCAGATGCTGCGCATCCCGCCGCTGTGACGCGCGGCGGCGCCTGAGGCCGCCCGCGGCACCGCCGCGGGCGGTGCGCCGCGGCGCCCGCAGTGTGAACGCGCGCCGGCGCTGGGCGTCGGCTCAGGCCGACGGCGGGGTGGGCGGCGGCCCTTGCCGCGGACGGCGCCGCCAGGCCCAGCCGAGCCCGCCGGCCGCGAGGGCGCCCATCAGCCACACCGAGGGCTCCGGCACCGGGACCGCGCCGGTGTAGGGCCCGATGCCGGGCACCGGCGGCACGCCCGGCAGGCCTGTCAGGCCGTCGCCCGCGAAGGTGGGCAGCGGCGGGCCGATCTGGAACACGCCGCCCGACGATCCGCCGAGCGGGAAACCGCCCGCGCCGCCGGAACCGTCGCCCCCGTCCAGGCCGATCGCCGAGCCGGCCGGCGACTGCAGGCCTGCGGCGAACGAGCGCTCCTCGCCGGCCGCGGGCGGCTCGAACTGCAGCTCGCCGGGAATCGCGGTGGTCAGCTCCGGCTCCGGCGGCCCCACGGGCTCGGTGGCGGCCTGGACCATCGGCATGCGCGTGACGCGGCTGACGTTGCGGCAGACCGTCGGCACGATGATGCAGTGCTCCTGCTCGCAGTAGACGAGGCCGCGCTCCTGGGCCTGCGGCTTCCAGCGCTCGCGCGTGACCGTGCGGCAGACCGTGCCGCTGCCGAAGTGCATGTCGCGCAGGTTCTCGTAGCGGTAGGCGCCGGCGATGCCGTCGCGCGTGATCGTGACCAGCTCGTCGTAGCGGCGCGTGGACATGCGCTTCTTCAGCGCGGCGCGCACCTCGGGCGGGATGTCGCGGTAGCGGTCGACCGCGGCGACGACGTCGCCGCGGTACGAGTTCGCGCCCGGCCGGTCCCATGAGCACTGAGGCAGCACGGGACCGGAGACGGTCAACGCGGCAACGAGCAGGACGGACATACGATGGGCTCGCGACGCCGATCGGGTGAGCGGGCCAGACGATCGGCCGCCTCCCCCGCTGGCGACGCCATTCGAGTGTGCGCCCGGCGGGCTTCGGGCAGCCCCCCGCGAACACGGGGAACGGCCCCAGCGGGTTCCCCCTTCAGGGGCATGGCGCGTCGGCTCGAAGATCGTCCCAGCCGCGCCGCGCCGCCTTGGCGCGGCCCTCCGCCACAATGCGACGCATGCTCGACGACACCCGGGACCGGATCGTGCGGGCCGCAGCCCGGCCCGGGGGCGTGTGCGTCCTGACCGGCGCCGGCATGAGCGCCGAGAGCGGGATCCCGACCTTCCGCGACGCGATGACCGGCCTGTGGTCGCGTTTCGACCCCGCGCAGCTGGCGAGCG
>DDSQ01000128.1:24315-36272 GCA_002343845.1 Planctomycetes bacterium UBA2386
GCGCTGGCCGCGTTCGCGCAGCGCCATCCTCATGGGTTGACCCTGGTGACGCAGAACGTCGACGACCTGCACCAGCGTGCCGGCAACACCGGGGCGATCCGCCTGCACGGCAACATCCTCGAGGACCGCTGGCTGCGCCCCTGCCCGCTGGGGCGGCGCTGCGCGCCGGTGCAGGCCGAGCCGGGACGCCCGCCGCGCTGCGCGAGCTGCGGCAACCTGGTACGCCCGGGGGTGGTGTGGTTCGGCGAGATGCTGCCGGTGAATGCGCTGCAGGCCGCCGAGCGGGCGGCGGCCTCGTGCGAGGTGATGCTGGTGGTCGGCACGTCGGGGGCCGTGTGGCCGGCGGCGGGGCTGGCGGGCGTGGCCCGCGGGGCCGGCGCCTGGGTGGCCATCGTCAATCCGCATCCGAGCGAGATCGACGACCAGGCGCACGCCGTGCTGCGCGGCACGGCGGCAGCGCTGCTGCCGCCGCTGCTGGACATCAGGCGTTCTTCTGGGCCTGCTGGCGGCGCCGCGTGACGAAGCCGACGGCCGCCAGGCCGAGCAGCATCATCGCGTAGGTCTCGGGCTCGGGAACGGCGGCGACGGGGTCGTTGAAGCCGTTCAGCGGCACCGGGCCGTTCAGGGCGGCGATGTTGACGCCGCCCAGCGGGTTGACGACGACGTTGTCCAGCAGCGCGCCGCTGCGCTTCTCGGGACTGTCGGGTGCGTCCTGCGGCGTCAGCGACATGAAGGCCAGCGTCGTCTGACCTTCGGGCGTGAAGTCGATGTGGCCGGTGTTCCACGTGCTGCCGCCGTTGAGCACCTGGTGCACGCCGCCCGAGCCCCAGTAGAGGCTGACGACGAAGGACGCGGTGTTGGGGCCGGACCAGACGTTGGCCGCGTAGTCGAAGCTCAGGTGGTAGGTGGTGCCGGCGGTGGTGCCCAGTTGCTGGGTGATCATCCCCGGCGTGTTGCCGCTGAGGTCGAGGAACTGGTCGCCGGCGACGCCGCTGCCCGGCTTGGCCGCGAGCAGAGCGGACCAGGCGGCGTTCGAGGCCCAGGTGGCGGTGGGCTTGACGTCGACGTTGCCGCCGACGTTCCAACCGGAGACGTAGGTGGTGGCCATGCCGCCCGACGGGCCGTCGAAGTTGCCGTTGACGACCTGGGCTTGCGCAGGACCGACGAAGAACGCCGCGGCGGTGGCTGCTGCTGCGAGAACGCTAACCTTGAAGCTCATGATGTATCCCCTGTGGGTCCCAAACGAGTAGGCGAATGCTACGAACGGGACCGGGGAAACGCATCCTCGGCTCGGGTGGTTTCGGCGTGAATCCCGCACGCTTCGTCAAGAGGGACGTCACGTATTTCGGGGGACCACCCCCACGAACGAGGGGTGTCGACGTGACGGGCTGCACGAAGCGTCTTCGGACCCCGCGCAGCCCTCGCGCAAGCCCTCTGGCCCCCGCGGCAAGCGGCTGCGGAAGCGGGCCACGCGGCGTTCGCGGCGCCTCAGGCGTAGCTGTGCCAGCCGCGGCGTTCGGGGTGATCCAGGTGCGGCAGCGTGTTGAACGAGAGCAGCGCGTGGCGCTTGCGCGTGAAGACGAACTCGCTGAGCGCGCTGTTGCGGATGCGCATGTTCAGCTCGACCACGCTGGCGTGCGGCGCGCCGAGCACGCCACCCACGGCGGTGGCGATCGGGCCGCCGCTGGAGACCAGCAGCACGTCGCCGTCGAAGCGGCTGCGCACGAGATCCAGCGCAGCCTCGACCCCGGCGCGGAAGTCGGCCCAGCTCGGCATGCCCGCGGGCTGCGCCTGCCCGGCCATCCAGCGCAGCAGGCCCTCGCGCAGCAGCCGGAAGTGCTGGCGCACCGTCTCGGGGTCGCGCGCGGGCACGAGCGGGCCGTCGTGCACGGTGCGCACGACGGCCTCGCTGTCGTACTCGTCCAGGCCCGGCCACTCGATCGCCTCGGGCAGCCCGGGCAGCGCGCCGGCGATGGCCTGCAGCGATTCGCGGTGGCGGCGCAGCGTGCCGCGCAGCACGGCTTCGAAGCGCAGGCCGCGGGAACTCATCCACTCGCCCAGCGCCGCGCACTGGCGTTGGCCGAGCGGGCTCAGGCGGTCGTAGTCGTCGGTGCCGAACGAGGCCTGGCCGTGGCGCACGAGGTAGAGGGTTCCCATCGGCGGGATTGTCGGGCCGGGCCACGGAGGCGTCGCGAAGGCTCGCGTGGCGGCGGCCTTCCGGCCTGCGGGCACTGCGGCTCCGGGCGTCCGAAAGAGCAAAGCCCTGCGGGCTGCGCAGGGCGTTGCGGAGAAGCGCGGCGCGCGGTGCGCGTCAGGCCTGCCGCGAGCGGCGGCGCCGGACCACCCCGGCGATCAGCCCGAGGCCGCTGAGCGCGAGCAGGTAGGACATCGGCTCGGGGATCGCGGTGATCACGACGTCGTCGAGGCCGGTGTAGGTGGCGCCGGCCAGGAAAAGGTCCGGCCGCAGCGCCGTGAAGGTCAGCGTGTTGGTCGCCTGCGCGACGAAGTCGAACGAATACGGCTGCCACTGCGTGACGAAGTTCGTCCCGGAACCGGCTGCGGGCGTCTCGACCACCTGCGTCGCACCATTGAGGTTCATCTGGACACGGGCGGCATGCGTGTAGGGGCCGTCCAGCAGCGAGCCCACCCAGTAGGTCAGCCGGTAGGGCTGCCCGGCGAGCAGGCTGAAGGTCTGGGTGACGCCGTTGCCGAAGTAGCCGCCGGTCGGGTTCGGATTCGTCTCTCGCCCGCCCGTCAGGTCGATCCACTGCGTCGTCGTCACGGCCCCCTGCTTGTACGAACCCAGGGACCGGACGAGATTGACGTTCTGGTCGATCGGGTCGAGCCCCGCATGGCCGACCACCGTCCAGCCGGTGAGCGACAGGTCGTTCGGCACGACCACGTTGTAGGCGGAGATGCCCAGACCTGGCTCCGGCTGGAACGGATCCTCGAACCCGCCGTTCTGGAAGGCCTGCGCCTGCGCCCAGCCGGAAACGGCCAAGCCGGCCGCCAACCCTGCCGCCCTGACGGCCGCACCCTTCAGCTTCGATCGATTCATCCTGCAGCCCTTCCCTGGCCGTGCGTCACATGGATTCGTGCGCATGCAACATGCATCACATCCTAGTGACGCCAGGGGGGGGCTCGCCTCCCCGATCTCGGGGGTGGCGGGCCAACGGGCCAGTGTTCAGGGGCCTGCAGCCGCGTGTTGCCCCGGCACACCGCCGTGGCGACGTCCCCGGGGATCGCCCTCGACGCCGCCAGCGCCCGCCGCGCGCGCTGCCCCCCAGGGGGCGTGTGCGCGCGCCGCGGCGTCAGCGCATGCGCCGGCGCTTCACGGCGGCCCCCATCAGGCCCAGGCCGGCCAGCGCGAGCAGGTAGGCCGAGGGCTCGGGCACCGCGGTCACCGAGACGTCGTCCAGCCCGGCGTAGACCGCGCTGCCTGCGAAGCCGACGGGGCGCAGCGCCGTGAAGGTCAGGGTGTTCACGGCGTCCGTCGGCGTGAAGCCGTAGCTGAACGGGTACCACTGCGTCAGGTAACCCAGCGGCGAGACCGGCGCCGGCGCAAGGCCGGTCGAGACGAGGTTGCCGTTGAGCCGGACCTCGACGATGCCGTCGTGGGTGTACGGGCCGGCGAACAGCGACCCGGCGTAGTACGACAGCTGGTACGGCTGCCCCGGCGTCAGGTTCAGCGTCTGCGTCAGGCCGTTGCCGAAGACACCGCCGGTGATGGTGTCGCGGCCGCCGGTCAGGTCGATCCACTGCGTCGTGGTGACGGCACCCTGCTTGGACGAGCCGTCGGAGCGGATCAGGTTGACGTTCTGGTCGAAGGCATTGACGCCGGCACCCGGCACGACCGTCCACCCCGGCAGCAGCACGGTATCGGGAACCACGATGCTGTAGGCCGAGAAGCCGAAAGGCGGCGCCGGTTGCGGCGGGGTTTCGAAGGTGCCGTTGGTCACCTGGGCATGCGCCCAGCCGACAACGCCGAGACCGGCAACCAGGCCCGTGAGGAGACGAATCGAGCGAGACATGGGCATTTCCTTCCCTGAATACCTGCAGCGGCTGGTGGATACGTGTTCCATGGCGCGCATCCTAGGTATCACGGTTGATATTCGGACCCCCGATCTGCGGGGACGGGCCACGCTTTTGACATAGTATTGGCACACCGTTTGCAAATGGTTACCGTCGAACACCGGTCGAAATCGAGGATCGACATCCCGTAGCAAGTGCACACCTGCTACAGGATGCTCATCGAGACTGGCTCTTCAGCATGCATATTCGATGTTGCCGAACCCGTCGTCTGGTCGGCTTCAATCGACTGCCGCCCCCGACGGGAGGCGTACGCCGGGTATTGATGAGAACCTCGAGCCACCGAGATACCGGATATCACCCGGTCTTTCGATTGGTGACGTTTGGTTATGGAATTGCAGCCGGCCATACCGATCCGCGGCTTCGCCAGCGACTCCGGATGCGGGCGTCGCGAGACATCCGGTGGCTCGCGGAATCGGAGATTCGCGCGTCAAACGCGACGCCCGCCACCCTCGCCTGGCTGGACGGCCGCCTGGGAAATCTCGGTCAAAGGGGATGGGCGGCCCTCGTGGGGATTCCGGACGCGACTTCCGCCCCGCCCGGCAGACCCGTCCCCTGGCCTCTGCGCGAACGCGACAGGGCGCGGCGCCGCCTCGCCTCAGCGCCGCGTCGCCAGCCAGATGCTCGGCAGGATCAGCGCCGCGCCGACGGCGTGGTACCAGCCGGGGCGCTCGCCGAGCACGAACCAGGCGCCCACGGCACCGTAGATCGGCGCCAGGTAGAGCATCAGCGCGGTGCGCGCCGCGCCGAGCTCGCGCTGCAGCAGCGAGTGCGCGCCGAACGCCAGTGCCCCCGGCACCAGCCCGGCCAGCAGCACGAGGCCGACGGCCTGCCAGCCGAACGGCGGCTGGGGTTCCAGCAGCGCCTCGAGGGCAGCGCCGGGGATCAGCAACACCAGGCCGCCGGCGATGATCGCCACCAGGCGTTCAGCCGGGCCGAGCACGCTCGGCCACTTGCGCAGCAGCACCGAGTAGGCCGTCCACGAGACGGCGGCGGCCATGATCCAGAAGTCGCCGGCCACCAGGTCCAGCCCGGTCAGCACGCCGAGGTCGCCACGCGTGACGACGAACAGCGTGCCCGCCAGCGCCAGCGCGAGGGCCCAGCGCTGCGGCGCGCGCAGGGGCTCGTGCAGCATCCAGGCGCTGACCGCGGCGATGGCCACCGGGGTGATCGCATAGATGATCGCGATGTTGGCCGAGCTCGTGGTGCGGCCGGCCACGTAGACCCAGGCGCCGCAGATGTACATGCCCAGCGCGCCGAGCACGAGCAGCTGCCGCCACTCGCCGCGCCAGGCCGCGCGCCGGGTCCGCAGGCCGCGGGCGACGAAGGGCAGCAGCACCGCGCCGGCCACCAGCCAGCGGCCGGCCGCCAGCGCGTGCGGGCCGATCAGGCCGTCGGCCAGCCGCGCGATCCAGTAGTTCGTCGACCACAGTGCGGGCCCGACGAACAGCAGCACCGTCACCCAGCGGCCGTGGCGGCCACTCATCGCCGGCGCCTTCCGCCGGTCGTGCCGCCCGCCGGGGCGCCGGGCGCGTCGGGCCGGGAGCCGCGGCCGGCGGAGCTCACGCGGCGTCGGCCATCGCCTCGCCCATGCGGATCGCCCCGCCGGGCTGCCAGGCCGGGTTGAAACGCAGCGGCCCGGGCGGCAGCAGCATCACCACCGTCGAGCCCAGCAGGAAGCGGCCCATCTCGTCACCCTGCTGCAGGCGGACCTCGGACGCGCCGCCGTAGTGCCACTCGCGCACGCGACCCGGCCGCGGCGGGTTGACCACGCCGTGCCAGACGGTGGCCATGCTGCCGACGATCGTCGCGCCGACCAGCACCATCGCGAACGGGCCGCGCTCGCCGTCGAACAGGCAGACCACCCGCTCGTTGCGGGCGAACAGGCCGGGCACGCCGCGCGCGGTGGCCGGGTTCACCGAGAACAGCTCGCCGGGCACGTGGATCATGCGCCGCAGCGTGCCGGCAGCCGGCATGTGGATGCGGTGGTAGTCCTTCGGGCTGAGGTACAGCGTCGCGAAGTGCCCGCCGTGGAAGGCCGCGGCCGCGGCGGCGTCGCCGCCGAGCAGCGCGGTGGCGGTGTAGCCGTGGCCCTTGGCCTGCAGCAGCCGCTCGCCGTCGAGCGCGCCCAACTGGCTGATCGCCCCGTCGACGGGGCAGACCCAGGCCGCCGGCGCGAGCGGCCGCGCCCCGGGCTTCAGGGCACGGGTGAAGAAGTCGTTGAAGGTGGCGTAGGCGGCCGGGTCGGGGTTGGCCGCCTCGGCCATGTTCACGCCGTAGCGGCCGATGAACCAGCGCACGAACGCCGTCGTCGCGCCGGCGGCGTGCGCGCGCGCGGCAACACCGGCCAGGCGCGTCAGCGCGAGCTTGGGCAGCAGGTGCTGCAGCGCGACGAAGAGTCGGTCGTTCATCGGGTGTCGAGGGGCCCGGCGGCGCGAGCCGGGCCGGCAGCGCGGGCGGCCACGGCGCTCAGCGCAGCGACCCGGCGCCGCCGCGCAGTGCCTTGACCGCGCCCTGCCCGGCCTCGGCGCCGAAGCGGCGCGCCAGGCGCTCGGCGAGATTGCCGTGCGGCGTGTAGTCGACGATCTCCTCGGCCTTCACGACCTCGCGGGCCACCTGGTTCAGGTTGCCGTAGCGATCGGCCAGGCCGAGCTTGATCGCCTCCTCGCCGTTCCAGAACAGGCCGGAGAAGGTCTCGGGCGTCTCTTTCAGGCGCTCGCCCCGGCCGGCCTTGACGGCGTCGATGAACTGCCGGTGCACCTGGTCGATCATCGACTTCGCGTAGGCCACCTGCTGGTCGTTCTGCGGGCTGAACGGGTCGAGCATGCCCTTGTTCTCGCCGGCCGTCAGCAGGCGCCGCTCGATGCCGAGCTTGGCCATCGCGGCGGGAAAGCCGAAACCTTCCATCAGCACGCCGATGCTGCCGACGAGGCTGGCCTTGTCGACGAAGATCTCGTCGGCGGCCACCGCGATGTAGTACGCCCCGGAGGCGCAGACTTCCTCGACCACGGCGTAGACCTTCTTGCCGTGCAGCGCCTTGAGGCGGCGGATCTCGTCGTTGATGATGCCGCTCTGCACCGGGCTGCCGCCCGGCGAGTTGATGCGCAGCACCACGGCCTGCGCGCCCGGGTCCTCGAAGGCGGCCTTCAGCGCCGGCACGAGGTTGTCGGCGCTGGCGTCGGCCTCGGCGTCGATGACGTCGCGGATGTCGATCAGCGCGGTGTGCGGCAGGCTGGTCGCCCCCATCGACGCGCGGTCGGCGAAGACCGCCCAGGCGATGGCGATGGCCAGCCCGAGCCAGGCCAGGCGGAAGAAGACGCGCCAGCGGCGCTCGGCGCGGCGGTCGCGCAGCAGCTCGGCGGCGATGGTCTGCAGCGTGGTGTCCAGCGCGGTGGCGGCGCCGGGCGGTGAAGCGGCACCGACGGCGAGCGCGGGCGCCGACGTGGGCGTGGGCGCCGGGGGCGAGTCGGGCGGGGTCGGTTCGTTCATTCGTCGAAACGCACGGGCTGCAGCGGCGCGGAAGGATACCAAGTCACCCGGCCCTCGCGTTCGCCCACCTGCAGCGGCGTGAGCCGCCCGCGGCCCCCCGGGCCGCCCGTGCAGCGTCCGGTGCGCGGGTCGTAGCTGGCGCCGTGGATCGCGCAGACGATCTCGCGGCCGCCGGCATCGAGGAACTCGCCGGGCTGCCAGTCCAGCTCGGCCGGCATGTGGGCGCAGCGGTTCAGGTAGCCGACGACACGCCCTTCGAAGCGCAGCACGAAGGCGCGCGCCGGCGCCCCGTGCTCGAGGACATCGAAGACGACGCCACGGCCGCCGTCGGCGAGGTCGGCGCTCGCGCAGATGTCCTCGCCGGGCGGCGACGGCGGCGGTCCCGTCTCAGGCATGGTCGGCGAGCCAGTCGTGCAGTTGCGCGGTGCTGTGCGCGACGAAGGCCGGGTCGAAGGCCGCGAAGCTCTCGTGGTCGTGCGCGCCGAAGGCCACGCCGACGCAGCGCACGCCGGCGTTGGCGGCCATCTGCAGGTCGTGCGTGGTGTCGCCGATCATCAGCGTGCGTTCGGGGCACGCACCGAGCTCGGCCATCAGCTCGCGGAGCATCTGCGGGTGTGGCTTGGAGGCGGTCTCGTCGGCCGTGCGCGTCGCGTCGAAGACCTCGCGCAGCGAGGTCAGCTTCAGCACCTCGTCGAGGCCGCGACGGCTCTTGCCGGTGGCCACCGCGAGCAGGTGGTTGCGCGACTTCAGCGCCATCAGCATCGGCAGCGTGCCGTCGAAGAGCACGACCTCGTCCTGGCTCGCGAGGTAGCGGCGGCGGTAGGCCTGCCCGAGCTCGGCGTAGCGCTCGACCGGCAGGTCCGGCACGGCGTGCATCAGCGCGTCGCGCAGGCCCAGGCCGATGACGTAGGCCGCACGCTCGAAGCTGGGCACCGCGACGCCGATGTCGCGGCAGGCGTCCTGGATGCTGCGGGCGATCAGCGCGGTGCTGTCGAACAGCGTGCCGTCCCAGTCGAACGCGATCAGGTCGTAGCGTCGCGGCATGCGCTCGGCGCTCGCGTCGGTGGGGCCGCGCCTCAGGCGCCGCGCGCCGCGGCGCGCGTGCCGGCGGCCGGGCTGCGGCGCGACGTGACGGGGCTGCGCGCGGCGGTGCGACGCCCGCTGGCGCCGTTGGTCGCCGGTGCGGCGGCGCGGGCACTGCCCCGCGTGGCCGGCTTGGCGCCACCCTTGGCCGCCGCCTTCGCCGCCTCCCGGGCCGCGCCGGCGGCCTTCGCACCGGCCTTGGCCGCGGCCATCGCCACCTTCAGCGCGCGGGCGTCGGCACGCCGGGCGCGGGTCTCGGCCACGCGGTACGCGGCCTCGGCGTCCTGGCGCATCTTGACGGCACGCGCGAGCGCCTCCTGGAAGCGCTCGACGGTGTAGGTGCTCTCGCTGCCGATGTAGACGTTCTTGTTCTGCGGCTTCTGGCCGAAGCGCGGCAGCAGCACCTGCAGGCTCGCGTAGCGCGTGTTCGAGCCCGAGCGCATGCGCACCAGCGGGCCGCTGATGCCCACTGGCAGCCCGCTGACCTTGCCCGCGCTGGGCGAAGGCTGCAGCTTGGACGGCGTGGGCATGGTCGCGATGCGACGGATCAGCTCCTTGGTGGCGAGCTCCAGCGACGCGGCAGCGCCGCTGCCGTCGTTGGTGCCGTCGGAGAACATCTTGGTGCCGCCGTAGCGGACCTGCCAGCCGTGCGTGTAGCGGTGGTCGATGCGCTGGATGCACTGCGGCACCTTGAAGCGCTTCCCGTTGAAGATGACGACGTCTCTTGTTTTCATCGGTTATGCCAATGGAGGTGAAGGACTCCCTGCGCTGCGCGGCTCTCGCGGCCGCTGCCGTGGCGTGCCGCAGGGTACCCGCCCACCTGGGGGACATCAGGTGGACGACCAGCTGCTTAACGCGTTGGCGCAGTGGCGATATCTTCGCACTCTTTGGGCCACGGCGCCTCGAGCTCGACGACACGGCCGTCGTGCGGATGCCGGAAGCGCAGCCGACGCGCGTGCAGGAACATGCGCGCCAGCCGCACGGGCAGGCCCTCGCCGCGGGCCAGGCGCCGGTTGGCCTCGAAGTCGCCGTACTTGTCGTCACCCGCAATGGGGTGTCCCGCGCCGGCCAGGTGCACGCGGATCTGGTGCGTGCGGCCGGTCTTGATGGTCACGTCCAGCAACGTGAAGCCGGGCAGCCGGCGTGCCACCTGCACCAGCGTGATGGCGCGGCGCGCCCGCGCGTCGTCGTCGGTGCTCGCGCGCACGCGGCGTTCGCCGTCGCCCGTGAGGTACTTGTGCAGCGGCACGTCGATCACCTTCAGCCGCTGCGGCCACTCGCCGAGCACCAGCGCGCCGTAGGTCTTGCCCACCGCCTGGTCCGCGCCGCGTGCGCGGAACTGCTCCTGCAGGTGGGTCAGCGCGCTGCGGCGCTTGGCGATCAGCAGCAGGCCGGAGGTCTCGCGGTCGAGCCGGTGCACGAGCTCCAGGAAACGGGCCTGCGGCCGCGCGCGGCGCAGCTGCTCGATCACGCCCGAGGAGACGCCGCTGCCGCCGTGCACCGCGACGCCGGCCGGCTTGTCGATCGCCAGCAGCCAGTCGTCCTCGTAGAGCACCGGGAACTCGCGCGCCGGCACGGCCGCCGGCGGGGGCCGCTCGGGCAGGCGCAGCGGCGGCACGCGCACCACGTCGCCCGCGGCCAGCCGGGTGTCGGCCTGGGCACGGCCCTTGTTGACGCGCACCTCGCCGCTGCGGATCACGCGGTAGACGAGCGTCTTGGGCGCGCCCTTGAGCTCGCGCAGCAGGAAGTTGTCGAGACGCTGGCCGGCGGCGTTCTCGTCGACGCGCAGCTGGCGCACGGATGCCGACGCGGGGCCGGGCGCGTCGCCGGCGGCGGCCGGGGCCGTTCCCGCGGACACGTGGCCCGGGGACTTGCCGCCGGGCGCCGCGGCGGCGCCTGCCCGAAGGCCGCGCGGCGCGGTCGCCGCAACAGCGCCGCTTTCCCGCCGTTGTCTTGGCGCCGCCTTCGCCGAACGCTCCGAGGCTGCGCCGGGCCGTGCCCGTATAATGCCGTCCTCCACGTTCGTGCTGCAAGTGCTTGATTTGCCGGAGTTTAGCCGGGCGCTCAGGCCGCGACGGCCGGACGGGAGCGGTGGATGCGGTGCCGAGTTGGGGCACGCGGGCCACCACAAGCGCTGATGCAATGCCCGCCCCCGGGCGACGGTGCCGTCCCCCAAGTGGACGACGAGCCGGCCGGGACGGGCAGCAGAGATTCGACACCGGAACCGGCCTCGCCCGCGTCGCAGCGCGGGTCGGGGCACTGACGAGAGATCACGGCGCCAGACGATGCCCGCCGGCCGCGCAGACCGCGGTCGCGGCAGGGCACCCGGCTGGCACCCGCGCCAGGCTGACCGAAGCCGTTCGCGATGAAACCCCTGTCCGATCACCGCCCGACCCTGCAACGCCGAAGCGTGCGCGCCAGGACCGCGCCGCGCGGCGGCGGGTGGGCCGGAGCGTGCGCGATCCGCGCCGCTGCCGGATGCCGCGGTGGGACAGGAGCCGTCGCCGACGGGCCGAGCGAAGCCGCGACGCAAGCGCCAACGCTGCAATCCTGACCGGCGCGCTGCCCTCCCCGTTCGACGGAGCAGCCGGTCGCCTTGCAGTCCAGGGCGGTTCGACGACCTCGGTTCCTCCGTCGCTTCTCGTGCATCGTTGAAATGGCGCGCGGCCGCCGCGAGCGGCGCCGTGCGCGTATCGGAGTGCACGACAGATGAAACGGATGCTGATCAACGCCACGCAGCCCGAGGAGCGGCGCCTGGCGATCGTCGACGGGCAGAAGCTCCTCGACTTCGAGACCGAGATCGAGGGGCGCGAGCAGCGCAAGGGCAACATCTACAAGGCGGTGGTCACGCGCGTCGAGCCGGCGCTGGAGGCCTGCTTCGTCGACTACGGCGAGGACCGCCACGGCTTCCTGCCGTTCAAGGAGATCTCGCGCCACTACTTCAAGGACGGCACCGATGTCCGCAACGCGAAGATCGGCGACGCCATCAAGGAAGGCCAGGAGATCCTGGTCCAGGTCGACAAGGAGGAGCGCGGCAACAAGGGNNCGGCGTCAGCCGGCGCATCGAGGGCGAGGACCGCGAGGAGCTGAAGGAGGCGCTCGACCAGCTCGAGTACCCCAAGGGCATGAGCCTGATCGCGCGCACCGCGGGCATCGGCCGCACCGCGCCCGAGCTGCAGTGGGACCTGAACTACCTGCTGAAGCTGTGGGACGCGATCGACGGCGCCTCGAAGGCGGGCAAGGGCGCGTTCCTGATCTACCAGGAGAGCTCGCTGGTCATCCGCGCGATCCGCGAC
>DDSQ01000104.1 GCA_002343845.1 Planctomycetes bacterium UBA2386
AGGCGCGGATGCCCTCGAAGACGCTCGACGCGTAGTGCAGCGCGTGGGAGAGAACGTGGACCTGCGCCTTGTCCCAGTCGACGAGGTCGCCGTTCCACCAGATCTTCGGCTGCGGGATGAGCTTCATGCGGTCGCGCAGAGTAGCGCGTCGCGCGCCCGCTGCGGCTCAGGGCAGCTCGCGCAGTCGCAGGTTGCGGAACTCCACCGGCGCGCCGGTCAACGAAGTTCAATGTGGCACTTTGTGGTTTCTCCCGCAACCACCTCGAAAACCCCGGCGCCGATCCGCTCGGCGGCCTGATTCTGGAAACTGACCTCGTAGGTTCCAGGCTCGCAAGGGATCAAGGTCTGCGCAGCCAGATCCACTGGGACCATGAAGCTGCCGCGTGCTTTCGTCTTGCAGGTAACCATGAACACACCCTCCCTGACCTGACTGCGGCCTGTGCCGGCCGAGAGGAAGAGGGTGCCGACGTCGTCGAAGGCGGTGATCCTCCGTGGCGAGGCGACCCCATCGTGGATGGCGATTTCTTCTCGGCGGTTGCTCCGCAACAGCAGTGGGATCGCCGCGGTCACGTGGTACTTGCCGTCGGGCAAGTGGAACAACTGATCACCGCCATCGCGACTCTCGGGGTCGAAGCCGAAACCCCGCGGCTCGACCGACATGATGCTGAGCGCAAGCGGACTCGTCGCAACGAATGTCCGCGGTTCCTCCGTCACCGTGATGTTGATGGTCCGAATGTCGTCAGAAGCGAACCGATCCAGAGGAACGAAGTGCAGCGGCTCCTCTCGAGTAGCCTGCTTCCAGACACCAACCGCGAGACTGCCGGGGACGAGCCCCATGAGGCGCGATCCATCCTGAGCAAGCGCGAAGTAGCGCGAATGGGGTATCCCAGGCCGTAGTGCCTTCTCCAAGCTCGCAGCCTGCCAGGCAAGGGGTGCCTCGGCAACGAAGCGCAGGCCGGGCGGGGCGCTACGCGCGCGCTTGGTCAGCGAGAGTGCTGCGTTCGCCGGCCAGTTCGTGCTCACGACGAACTCGCACACAGCGACATAGACGCGTCGCAGCCGACACTCGACGGACTGGCCATCGACGTCGACCTGCACGGCCTGAGCATCCGCACTCCCGGCTGCGCCATCGACCAAGTACCCATGCTTGAGGCAGGTCATCACGTGCCTGCCCCGGGGCACGCCCCGGATCTGGAACGTGCCGTCCTCGCTCGACCAAGCCTCCAACGTGCGAGTGACCGATCCATCGGAACGCACCTCGAGCAGGCGTGACGTGGTCGTTCCAGCAGCAGCTGCTCCCGCTTGTTCGGCCCCTACGGCGCCGTCATCGACGGAGAGGCGCGCATCGACGCCTCCATGTACTCCAATCCGCACTGCGGCTCCAGACAGTCGTTGGCCATCCTGGTCGACCACGACTCCCCGGAGCACCCATGCGTCTTGCAAGATGAGACGCGCGAGGTCGCCCCCCTCGTTGCGAGCAACGCCAGGCAAGTGGCCTACGGCATCGGCGACGACTTCGGCAATTCCCAGCGGGATCGAGCACTCGCCCATTTCGTCGGTTGCACCGACGCGTTCGAGGCCCCCCGAAGCCATCACGGCGGCACGCGGGATCGGCTCACCCAACTTGTCGACGACGACCAGCCTCCATGCGACGGGCGTCAGTGACCCCTGCACGCGCGACGCCGCTTCCACGGGCACCAACGCCGAAACCGAGTGCCCATGAACCGGCCCTTCGACAACTGCCGAGCCACGCGTTGGTGGCTCGGCGTCTCCACGGCTCGCCACAACGGCGACGACCAAGCCGAGAACGACAACTGCAATACCCCTACAAGCGCGCGAGGCCACGAGCGAGTGACCTACTGGCAGATGCATCGCTTGTAGGTGTGCGTCCCTGACTCCTCTTCGCAGTTGGAGGGATCGATGGCGCACTCGCCTCGGCACGCTCGACTCGGCGGGAACTCGCCGATCTTCCAAGCTACGGCGTGGCAAACGCCGGTGTCGAAGATGTCCTCGGGTTGGTCGCAGTCGCACCAAGCCAAGTAACTCCCGATGCTCCCGTACTCGACGACGCGCTCGCGGCACGTGTTGCCTTCGCAAAGCGACGGGGCGCCACAAACGACCACCCCTTGGGGCGACACCTGAGTCGATTCCTGACAGGCAGATGGCGAGGACGAAAGGGGCAACGCAGCCGCGATGCCTGACTCTCGCACTGGGTTCACCAATGCCAGAACCCCAAGCAACGCAACGGACAGAGTGAGCAATTGCATCAGTTCACCAATCGTTGGAAGAAGAGGACCGTTCGAGGGGGCGACTCTCGCTAGCCTCGCTGGGAAGAGGGAGGGGGGGGGGCACCCCCCTAGCGCCGTATGCGTTTCAACGCCGTCCGGAACGACCGCCGCAGGCTCTTCCGGTCCATCCCGAGCTCCCTGGACGCGCGATGCACGGACACTCCACCCTCGGTCAACTTCATCAGGACCTCCCACTGTCGGCCGACGAACCTGGCCTTGTTGCCGAGCACGAATTCCCGCAACTCCGCCCGATCGACGGCAGGCAGCGGAGCATCGCCGGCCGACTCCACCCAGGACGCCGCGGACTCCAGGACGACATCCAGGTTCGTCGCCGCGCGACCCGCCTGCCTGCAGCCTGCCAAGCGGCGCGCTGCGTTCGCTCCCACTCGGAACACCCACGCGCACCAGTCCTCGACCGCCTTGCGGGACAGGACCGCGTTCTCCCACTGCTGCACTGCCACATCGCACGCGTCCTCGACAACTTGCCGTCGGCTCGTCACGGATCTCGCCCCGCGCAACGCGCAGCGACGGATCTCTTCCACGTCGATCGAGGGCTCTTCCATGGCCACGGCGCCGTCTACCCACGGCGGGTAGCACCGTAACGAGCCTGCCAACCCCGTCAACCGCCTCCCCTGATGCGACTGATGCGAGGCTCAGGGCAGCTCGCGCAGTCGCAGGTTGCGGAACTCCACCGGCGCGCCCTCGGCCTCGAGCGCGAGGTAGCCGCTCGCCGGCGAGCACCCCGTCCCACCCGCGACCTCCTCGCCGTTCACCCACAGCCGCACTTCGCCGTTCACCGCGCGCACGTAGTAGTGGTTCCACTCGCCGGCTTTCTTCACCAGCCGCTGCGTCGGGAAGCAGCGCGTGCCCTTCTCGCTGCCGACGGTGAACGCGTCGCCGCCGCTGCCGTACGTGATCTTCGGCGTGAACGGCCGCATCGTGGAGCCGCCGACCGGGAACACGTCGCCGTGGCTGGTGAACCAGTCCGAGCGCTTGCCCTTGTCGCGCAGCCAGTTCTCCTCGTAGCCGAGGTCGAGCACCTGCACCTCGATGCCGCTGCGCGGCAACTGCCCAGGCTTCAGCTCGGTGAACGCCGACTCCGGGCACCACAGGAACAGCCCCGAGTTGCCAGCGTGCTCGAGGTGCCGCCACTCGGCGACGAATTCGAAGTTGGTGAACGTCTGCACGCTGCGCGCGCCGCCGATCGGCTTCCCCGTGCCGGCGATCACGCCAACGCGCTCGGTCCAGGTGTCGGCGTCGCCGTTGACGTTGACGAAGTCGGCGAGCGTCAGCACGCGCCAGCCTTCGCCGTCGATGAACGCGCGCGGCAACGGCCCACGCGGCAACACGAAGGCGGCGAACGTCAGACCGACGACGGCGAACGGGACGAGGTGGTTTCGCGACGACATGACGACGCGAGCATGCCCGCGCCGGCGGCGCGGCACGAGGGCCGTGTCGGGCGAACCGCCGTCAGGCAGCTCACGCTGGCGGCGACTTCACGCGACCGGCTCGGCGAGCCAGCCGCGCACCCGGCGATCGAGGAAGAACGGCCACAGGGGGATGAGCGAGGCGACGAACACCAGCAGCACGCGCCCGATCGGCCAGTTCGCCTCGAACCGCGCCCGAATCAACAGCCAGACCATCCACAGGAACAGCACGCCGTGCGCCATGCCGAGCACACGCACCGCCATCGGCTCGTGCCAGACGTACTTCAGCGGCATCGCGATGCCGAGCAACAACAGGTAGGAGACCGCCTCGACCAAGGCGACGAGGCGTAGCGTGTGCAGGAACCTGGGCACGCGCACCATCGTGCGCGACGTCGGCGCCGGCGTCCCGGGAAAGAGGCCCGTTCGCGAATAATGGGGCGTCGCCCATGATGGCGCCGCCCACCACCGTGTCCCTTCCGGAGTCCGACATGTTCCTCCGTCCCTTCGTCGTGGGCCTCGGCGCCGCGTTGCTCGCCGCCTGCGCCATTCCAGCCCAGTCCGTGTCCGAACAGGCTTCGGCCGTCATCGAGCGCGCCGTCACGCGCATCGAGACCGCCGAGAACGAACTCGAGCAGGCCAAGCGCGAGCTGCAGCAACTGCGCAAGGCGCTGCTGCACGCGCATGCGACGCATGAGCGGGCGATGACGGACGAGAAGCGCTCCCGGATCCGCGAGCACGAAGAGATGCAACGGCAGCACGAGCAGGCGCAACGCGAGCACGAACGACAGCAACAGGAGTTGCAGCGCGCCGTCGAGCGCCAGCAGCAGGACATGCAGCGGCAGTTCGAGCGCCAACACCAGGAACTGCAGCGCGAGCTCGAGCGGGCCCATCGCGAGGTCGAGCGGGCGAAGGCGCGCGCCGAGCAGGACGCGGGCCAGCAGCAGGCGCGGGCAGCGAGCCTGCGCGCGAGCGTGCAGCAGGAACTCGAGCGCGCGAACGTGGAACTCGACGCGGCGGCCGAGGCCCTCGCCAACGACCGCGCCAACGCGGCACGCGCCAGCGTGCAGCGTGGACAGGGCCGCCTGCAGGCCGCCATCGCTCGCGCCGCGCAGAGCTCCGGCGATGGCAGCCGCTGCGCCCCCCCGCGCCGCACGCTGCTGACGCGCGCCGCGACCCCGGCTCCTGCGGCCACGGCAACGGTGGCTGCCGAAGATGCTCCCGCGACCGCGGCTCCCGCCGCGCCGACCTCACCGTGCTGTGCGCCTGCCGCAACCCCGGCGCCCGAGTGCTGCGCGGCCGAAGCCTCGGCATCGTCGCCTGGTAGCACGCCCGCGGCTGCGCCCGGGAAGCCGAAGAAGACGAAGCCCGCGAGCAAGCCCGCGGCAACCCCGACGCGCGAGATCAACTGATCCGCGCCTGATCCGCCGGCCTGCTGGCGGCCTACTTCCCGCGGGCCGCGACCATCTTCTGCAGGAACGCGGCCCAGCTCTCGGTCTGCGCCGCCGGGGTCAGGCCGACGACCGGCGTCTCGCCCAGTTCCTGCCCGGTCTTCGGATCGACGACGACGAAGATCGGCATCGCCCGGCTGCTGGCGAACTGCTTCTGCAGCTCCCGATTGCGGGCGAACTGCTCCTTGGTGAGGTGCTTCTGCAGGTCACAGTGCAGACGCGCCTCGACGAAGTGCTCCTTCATGATCCCGGCGACCGCCGGACGCAGGAAGACGTCGTCTTCCATCGCGCGGCAGTTCACTCAATTGAAGCCGGTGAAGTTGTAGAGCAGCAGCTTGTCGGCGGCCTTGGCGACTTCGAGCGCCCGGTCGCCGTCGTCCTTGACGATCACGTGCGTCTTGCTGGCGGCTGGCACACCCCCGCTGTCGGCTCGCGTGCTGACCAGGGGCGCCGAGTAGGGCGGCGCGAACGCGGTCATGTAGTAGTCGAGCTTGTAGCCCATCGCGCCGAAGAGCAGGTAGGCGGCGACCAGGGTGACCGCCATGCCACCCGCCATGCGCCCCGCGCCCACGCCTTCGTTCGCGCTCCCGGCCTTGCGCAGGATGCCGAACAGGTAGAGCGCCCACAGCACGAAGATCACCGCGATCAGCAGCAGGAAGAGCTCGCGCGGCAGCGCGTTCCAGTCGAGCGCGATGTCGACCATCGACACGAACTTCAGCGTCGCCGCGAGTTCGACGAAGCCGAGCGACACCTTCAGCGTCTCCATCCACTCGCCCGACCGCGGCAGTGCCTTCACCCGCGTCGGCGCCAGCGACAGGAACAGGAACGGCAACGCCATCGTCAGGCCGAAGATCGACATCCCAAGGATGATCCGCACCGGGCCCGCGGTGACGACGCTCGCGAGCAAGGTGCCGACGATCGGCGCCGTGCAGGTGAACGAAGTGATCACGAGCGTCGCGCCCATCAAGAACACGCCGAGGTAGCCGCCCGTCGCCCCGGCTTTGCCGGCCGCGTTGGTCAGGAACTGCGGCGGCTGCAGGTTGATCCAGCCGAACAGCGTGCACGCGAACACCAGGAACGCGATCGCGATCACCGAGTTGAGCAGCCAGTGATTGGCCAGCGCGATGATGGTCCGGTCGTCGACCGTCTCCGACGCCAGCGCCACCGCGGCCCCGATCCCCGTGAACATCAGCACGATGCCGCCCGCGTACGCCACCGCGAGCGGCATCACCTTGCCGCCGCGCTTCTCCGCCTGCTTGGTGAAGAAGCTGAACGTGATCGGAATCATCGGGTAGGTGCACGGCATCGCGAGGGCGAAGAGGCCACCGCCGATGCAGGCCAGGATCAGCCCCCACCACGAGAGGAACGGGTTGCTGCCGTCGTCTCGCACTTCGACGGCGATCAGCGGCGGGGTCTCCGGCACCGGTGACGGCCCGACGAACGTGGTCAGCGTGCGCGCGGCGCCGGCTTCGACGGCCAGCGTCGCTTCGAAGTCGACGTCCTCGGGCAGCAGGCACCCGGTCGCATTGCAGATCTGCACCGTCAACGCACCGCTGATCTCGATCGTCCCCGGTGCCTGCGCAGCAGGCACCCGCAGCGCCTGCGTCACCTCGAACACGTTCGGCAGCGGGAACTGCACCATGCCCTTCTTCTCGGTGCGCGTGCCGGGCGGCACGACCGCGGGCCCGACGGCCTCCAGCGCGCCGGCATCGAGCTTCTGCGGGTCGAGCGTCACCGGCAGGTTCACGGTCTCGAGCGCGCCGTAGGCGTGGAACTCGGGATCGGTGATCGTGACCGTCAGCACGAGCTGCACGACCTCGCCGGCGCGCGCCGGTGCTGGTGCGACCTTCGCCGCGACGACGATCTTCTGGTCGGGATCGAGCTGCAGCCCCGGTTTGGTCTCGGGGCGCACGGCAGGCGCTGGTTCGCCGGCCACCACCAGCTTGGCCGAGAACGCCGCGACGTCGGGCGGCAGGCAGCTGTTCTCGTCGCAGATGCCGTAGTCGAGTTCGCCGCTCACCGTGACTTCGCCGCCGGCCATCGCCGCCGGCACGCGCATCGGTTGCCGCACCGTGAAACGGTTCGGCAGCGGGAACGTCGCGAGGCCGCCCTTCATCGTGCGCACGCCCGGAGGAACCACCGCTGGCCCATCGAGCTCGAGACCGCCCGTCACGACCTTCTCGGCCGCGAGCCCGACCGGCACGTTGGTCTGCTCGAGCGTGCCGTAGGCATGCCAGCCTTCGCTGACCTCGGCGCGCAACACCAGCACGACCTTGTCGCCAGGTTTCGCGGTCGCCGGCTCGAAGGCAGCCGCCAGGGTGAGCGTGCCATCCTGCGCCGGCAACGGCGCGAGGAACGGCACGAGCAACAGCAAGAACGACAGCCAGTGGAGCCGGGCGCGCATCGGGGCGCGGATGATACGAGCCCGTCGGCCGACGGCCGCATGCCCCCCTGAAGTTGCCGCCTTCGCCACGGGGGCGCCGGTGCGACCGGCGTCAGCGCCGCGGGTTCGGGGGGACTCGAGGGCCGCCTACGCCGACCCCTGCTGCACGCGCCGCGTCCTTGCGCAGCGCCGGCGCGAACCGTCGGGGTCGCGCGGAGGACGGCAGGGACGAGCAGCCGGGCCGCCGCGTCCCCACCGGCGCGATCAGAAGCGCACGCCGCCGCCGATCATGAAGCCGCCGAACTGGAAGTTGGCGTCGGTGCGATCGCTTTCGATCTCGCCTTCGCCCTCGAAGTCGATCATCCGGTAGCCGACGAACAGATCGAGCATCTTGGTCGGCCTGACCATCAGCATCGCTTCGATGTCCAGCAACGTCATGTCGAAGTCGTCGACGAGGATGCTCATGTAGCCGCCTTCGGCGAGCAGGCTCACGTAGTCGCCGAGGTTGACTTCACCACGCAGGAACCCGATCGGCACCGGCGCCTTCAGTTCGAGCGTCTCGCGGCCGAACCCGAACTGGTCGCGCAACTCGAGCGTGAGGTCGAAGTAGTCGAGGCCGACGCCCGGCGAGACGCTGACCGGCCCCAGCGGGATCTTGAAGGCATACGCCGCCTTGAGGTTCGTCAGCTCGAAGTCCGAGTTGACCGGCAACCCGGCGGCGAACGCGTTGCCGAAGCTGCCTTGCAGGACGCCGCTGCCTTGCTCGTCGAACATGAAGCCGGACGCCGAGAGCACCGGCACGCCAGTATCGATGGCGATGCGGGCGACGGGAGTGCCCTGGTCGTCACCGATACCGAATGCGGACTCGACGTCCTGGTCCACCGCGGCCGCCGACGAGCCGTCGACGTAGCCGAGGTCGCCTTCGATCGCGTACTGCGCGAACCCGGCGTGCGCCGTCACCGCGAACTGGTAGCAAGAGGGCAGCGTCGCGAGCGCGACGACAGCCACGAGGGAGTGGATTCTCATGGGCCTCAGGGGACGTAGGTGACGACGAGGGTGTCGAGGTTGATGGAGAACGTGCCCGGGATGTCGGTCACCGTGAGCACGCCGGTGTTGCTGCCGTCGAGCACCAACGAGGCGTTCAGCGTCGTGTTCGGACTCGTCACGACGAACGTGACCGTGCCGATCGGGTACTGCTGCGTCGGCGTCTCGTCGGTGAGCAGCGACGGGATGTTGAACTGCAGCGTGCAGACGGGCGGGCCGCTGTCGGTGATCGTCGAGGGGTCGACCGCGGGCGGGCCGCCGGCGATCGCGGCACTGGTCAACGTCGAGCGCAGTTCCTCGAGTTCGTTCTGGTTGGTCGCGCCGCCGATGATGCCGGTCAACGCTTCGCCGCTGGCCGAGATGCCGCCGCCGCTGAGCGAGTAGTCGCCCACCATGAACGGGTTGGTCGATCCAAACAGGTTGCGCAGCTGGTTCGCCGCCTCGTCGATCGTCGCGTTCAGCGTCGCGAAGCCGGTGATCGCCAGCGTCTGCTGCGCGCCGGTCGGGCTGTAGAAGCGGATCTGCGCGGAGAGCGTCGTCGAGTCGACGACGTACGTCACGTTGACGACCGTGCCACCGGCTTCGCTGCCGACGTTGAACGTCAGGCCGGCCGGATCGGGAACCGGCGTGCTGGTGCCGACCCGCCAGGAGTTGGCCATCTCGAGCACCTGATCGGCGCGCTCGTAGAGGTTCGGGAAGCAGTCGAGGAAGGCGTTGACCCGTCCTTGCAGAGCCGGATCGAACACCTCGGAAGTGACCTTGCTGTCACACGCCGTGACGAGCAGCAGCGAGGCCACGGACAACACACGCAACGCGGACATGTTGATTCTCCTCGGGTAGAGACGGAACGAGAGCCTGCAGTCTGGCAAGGCGTCGGGCTCCGAACAATGCTCGGGCCGCAATCCTCCAGCGCGGCACCTGCATCGCTGCGGTGGTGTCCTGTCCCCGGTCCCGTGAAGCAGCGCGGGCGGCCCTCGCCGCCCGCATCGGTGCTCATTCCTTCTTCGCGCCCGCACGGGGCGCGAACTTGGTGCGTCAACCGTACGGCTTCGTCGTCGCCACACCGGGCTTCTCACCCGCGAGCAACGCCGTCACGGCGTCGCGCACGTACTGGGTGGGCTTCTCCTTCTTGCCCTGGCCGTCGTCGTCGAGTGCGCCGCCGTACTGCAGCTTGCCCTCCTTGTCGAAGACGTAGCAGTGCGGGGTCGTCTTCGCGTCGAGCAGCCGGCCGAGCACGGCCTCGTGGTCGACCACGATCGCGTGGTTGCACTTCACTTCCTCCGCCTTCTTGCGCAACTTGCCGTAGGGCTTCTTCGCCGCGTCCTTCTGCTCGAACTCCGCGGCCGCGGGCGGGGGCCCGGTCTCGTTGGCATTGGCCGCGACCCCGAGCACGACCACGCCCTTGCCGGCGAACTCGGCGCTCAGCGCGTTGATCTTCGGCTCGGCGAGAACCTCCCACGGGCACGTCATCGACCAGAAGTGCAACACGACGACCTTGCCGCGCAGATCGTCGAGAGCCTGCACCGCCCCATCGATGGTGCGGAACGACAGACCCTTCGGCAACTCGTCGCCGATCGCGAGCACCTTGTCGGCGGGAGCAGGCGGAGCTGGGGGCTTCGGGGGAGGATCCTGCGCAAGAGCACAGGTCCACAACAGCAGGCTGGTTGCAGCGATCAGGTTCATGGATCTCCGGAATGGGACAGGGCGCAATGGTGCGTCGCGACCGGTCCCCTCGCAACGGCCCCCGTGTAACGTCCTCGCCTTGATGGCCCACGCCGCCTCCCGCCCCGATGCCCTTGCCGTCATCACCACCCTGCGCAAGGCCGCGAGCCGGCGCGTGCTGGCCGGCTACGGGCGCTTCGCGCTGCCGACCGAGCGCGCGCTCGGCATCGCCATGCACCGGTTGCACGCCATCGCCAAGCGCCTCGGCCGCCGGCACGACCTGGTCGACGCGTTGTGGGCGAGCGGCATCTACGAGGCGCGGCTGCTGGTCGCATTCGTCGCCGATCCTGCGGCGCTGACCAAGGCACAGATGGACCGCTGGTGTCGTGACTTCGACAACTGGGGCGTCGTCGACACGATGTGCTTCCACCTGTTCGACCGCTCGGGCCACGCGTGGTCGCGGATCGCGAAGTGGCGCACGCGCCAACCCGAGTTCGAACGTCGCGCCGCGTTCGCACTGCTGGCCTCGCTCGCGCTGCACGACAAGGGCAGCGGCGATGCGCCGTTCCGCCGCGCCTTGCCGTGGATCGCGAGTGCTGCGACCGATCCGCGCAACTTCGTCAAGAAGGGCGTGCTCTGGGCGCTGCGCGGCATCGGCGGACGCAGCCCCGACCTGCACGCCGGCGCGCTCGCACTCGCTGCGCGTCTCGCCGCCGGCAAGGACGTGACCGCGCGCTGGATCGGACATGCCGCGGCGCGCGAGCTGAAGAAGCGCGCACCGCGGCAACCGGTCGGCTAGCGCAGCATCGCGTCGACGTCGGCGACGATCGCTTCGGCCCAGATCCGGTACGCGGCCGGACTCAGGTGCAGCGCGTCGGGCATGACGTCCTTCGTGAGCACGCCGCCCGCCGCGAGGAAGCGGTCGCCGATGTCGACGCTCGCGACCATCGCGTCGCCCGCGAACGCCGCCGCCGCGAGTCGGCTCGCCGCCGCGCACTTCTCGCGCTGCGGGTTCGGCTGTTCGCCGCGCGGGAAGATCGCCAGCAACAGCACCTTCGCCTTCGGCAGGCCTCGCCGGAAGCGGCGCACGACCTCGGTGATGCCGCTGCCGATCTCCTCGGCGGTGTTGTCGGGGCCATTGCTGTTGTTCGTGCCGATCATCACGACCACCGCCCGCACGTCGTTGGCCGGCGACGCCAGCGCCGCCGCGACCCCGTCGTCGAGCCGCCAGAGCACGTGCTGCGTGCGGTCGCCGGAGATGCCGATGTTGAGCGCCTTGCGCGGCTCCCAGAACTCGGCCCAGTGCGGGGCACCAGGCCCTTCCCACGACTGGGTGATCGAGTCGCCGACGAACACCACGCGATTCCCGCCGGCCTTCGCCGCCGCGAGCTGATCGGCGTGCCGCTTCTCCCACCAGTCGCCGTGCCGCGACGCCGGCGTCACCGCGTCGCTCGGCCGCGCGAACGTCGGCGCCGGCCCCTTCGCCAGCTCGTCGAGTTCGCCGAGCGTGAACCGCACCGCGCGCACGAACGGATTCTGGCTCGGCAGCCAGTGACCGTAGGTGGTGACGACGAACGTGCCGTCGCGCAGCACCTCGACGCCGGGATAGCCGCAGTCGCTGCCCTTCCAGTTGCGCGACAGTCGCACGCGGTACTGCCCCTCGCGGCGCTGCAGCAGATCGTCGAACGTGCCCACCCACGCGACCCAGTCGCCGCGCGTCGGGCTCTGCCGGCTCATGTCGCGGAACGACAGCACGAGGCGACCGTCGGGCGCGTAGGCGCCGACGTGGCGATCCCCGCACAGAGCTGGCGGCAGCTCGACCGGCACCGACCAGCTGCGCCCTTCGTCGTCGGAGACCGCGAGGTGGCTGCCCTTCGCGCGCTTGTTCTCGCGCAGCAGCATCGCCAGCCGCTTGCCGTCCGGCGACCGCACGACGCCGGGTTCGCAGAGATCGAGATCGTTGCCGCTCCACACCACCGTCGGCGCACCCCACGACACGCCGCCATCGGCCGAGTTCGTCTGGTAGACCGTGAACTGCGAACGCTTGCCGCCGGCGCGGAAGTAGCGGCCATCGTCGTGGAAGAACGCTGCGTGCGTGCCGTCCGCGAGCGCCACCACGCTCGCCATCGCGACGATGCCGCCGAAGTCGCCGATCGGCTGCAGCGGCGTCCACGACGCCCCGTCGTCGGTCGAGATGCTGCTGCGGATCGGGTGCAGCCCCGAGAACAGCACGAAGCGCGCCTGGCCCGCGCGGTCGACGAGGCGATGGATCGTCGGCGTCTCCAGGCTCGTCGCCCAGTTCTCGGGCACCGGCACCGGCTCGCTCCAGGAGCGGCCGCCATCGCCGCTCTTCTGCAGCACGATCGGGCCCTTGCCGTGCCCTTCCGGGTGCACGCAGAGCATCGTCATGCCGTCGGGCAGCAGCACGGTCGTCGGATGCCCGAGGTACTTGCCCGGATCACGCCGAACCGTCGTCTGCCGCGCGGCGTCGCCGTCGAGGTCGAGCCAGCGCGGGCTCGGCTGCTGCGCACCCAGCGGGGCCACGAGAACGAGAACGAACGCCGCGTGACGGAGCATGGCGCGTTCGTAGCGCCCGCGCGTTGCCGCCGCCAACGTCACATGTCGACGAGCACGTCGAAGCCGCCGTACGACATCTTGTTCACGTCGAACGGACAGCCCTTGCTCATCATCTTGGCGATGCGCGGGTCCTTCATCACCTTGGCGTTGACCGCGTCGCGGTGCGCGCGCGACCGGTAGGTGATCCACGAGAACACCACGGTCTCCGACCGCTTGGTCTTCACGCGCTTGTCGAACGGCACGCCGCAGTGCGTGGCGAGGTCCTCGGCCACGCACTCGTGGTAGTCGATGGCGCCGAGTTCCTTCCAGATCGTGCCGGCCTTCTTCGCGATCGCGAAGTAGGTGCGCAGGTTCTTCTTCGGGACCACGAGCAGGAAGCCGTCGACGTAGCGGTCAGCCATGCCGTTGGCATACCCGTCATCCGCCGCGGTGGGAACGGCTCCTCATCGACGGGCTCGCTCACCGTCGGCGGCGGGAGCCAGGAACCGTTCGCCCGCGCGCAGACGAGGCTCGTAGTCGGCCGAGCCGGTTGCGTACTGCAGTTGGTAGAGCGGCGGTGTCACCTCGGTCGCGATCCTGCTGATCATGTGCACGACCGGCCAGGGCGCCCACAGGTCGGCGTGGATCAGCAGGTAGTTGTTCGACAACTCGAGGCCGTGCTCGCCGAAGCGACGCGTGCCGAACTTGTTGTCGTCGCGGCGCGCGCACTTCGCCAGCACGGCAGTCAGCGCCTTGCCGCCGTCGGGGGCCTTCGGATCGAACACGCAGACTCCCTCGTACTCGACGCGGCCATCCTGGGCGACCGTCAACACGGGACGGAACTTCAGCCGCTGGTCGTCAGGCTCGCTGAAGATCGCGCGTGGCACGACGTGAGCGCAGTTCGCGCGGACCGGGTCGGCGACGGCGCAAGCCTCGAACTGTGGCTCGAAGTCCTTTCCGCCGAAGAGGTGCACTTCCAAGAACGCGGACTCGCGAGCGACGTCCAACGTACTCACGACTTCACACCACCGCACCCGGTCGTCGAACCGTACGACGAGTGGCAGCGGTCTGCGTTCTTCCGGCGGGTCCGGAGACTCGCGTCGCTTCCTTTCGTCGTTGGATGCCTTCCACAACGCAGCCCGGAGCGCTTCGAGGTCCCGGAACCGCTGTTCGCCGAAGCGCCACTCGAGCTGACGGCCGACCATCGTGAAGGCCAGGCACGCGGCCTCACCCGGCAGCGGCTCGTCGATGCGACGTGCTTGCTTGCCCGCATCGACGGTCACCACTTCGAGATCGAAATGCGCCCTCTTGCCCAGAGTCGGCGCCTGGGCACTGACGGCCGCACTCACGCCAGCCAACAGGCCCGCGCGAAGGAACGAGTTCATTCCCATCGCCGCAGCGTAGCCGTGCATCGCGGCGAGCGCAGCCGCGCGGACTAGCCGCTATCCTCCGCGCCCCCGATGACCCTGGTGACCCTCGACAAGATCGTCCGCCGCTTCGGCGAGTACGCGATCCTCGACGGCCTGTCGCTGCGCGTCGACGAGGGCGACCGCATCGGCGTGGTCGGCGACAACGGTGCTGGCAAGACGACGATGGTGCGCATCCTCGCCGGCATCGACGAGCCCGACACCGGCTCGCGCAATCCGCGGCGCGACCTGCGCGTCGCCTACGGCGCGCAGATGCCGGCGATGCCGAAGGGCAGCACGGTGCTCGACCTCGTGCTGCGCGGCACCGGCGAGCACGACGCGCTCGAGCAGCGCATGCGTTCGCTCGAAGCGCGCATGGCCACCGGCGACGAACCGGCGCTGCGCGAGTACGGGGTGCTGCAGGCGGCATTCGAGGCCGGCGGCGGCTACGACCGCAAGCACCGCGTCGAGAAGGTGCTCGGTGGACTCGGCTTCACCCCGGCCGACGTGCAGAAGGACGTGTCGGTGCTGAGCGGCGGCGAGAAGTCGCGGGTGCAGCTCGCGATCCTGATGACGACGCCGGCGGATCTGCTGATCCTCGACGAGCCGACCAACCACCTCGACCTGCAGGGCATCGAGTTCGTCGAGGACTTCGTCGTGCGCTACCCCGGCGCCTGCGTCGTCGTCAGCCACGACCGCGCGTTCCTCGACGCGATCGCCAACGCGATCGTCGAGGTCGGCGACGGCGTGGCCACCCGCTGGAAGGGCAACTTCGCGCACTACAGCAAGCAACGGGATCTCGCGCTGCTGACGCAGGCCCGCGCCTTCAAGAGCCAGCGCGAGTTCGTCGAGAAGGAGATGGAGTACATCCGCCGCAACATGGCGGGGCGCATGAGCGCGCAGGCGAAGGGCCGCCTCAAGCGGCTGCAGCGGCTGCAACTGATCGAGAAGCCGCAGGGCAAGCGCGCGCAGATGCGGCTGTCGTTCGGCGAGACCACGCGCGGCCAGCGCGGCCAGACCGCGATCGAGTGCGAGGGCCTGACCGTGCGCGCCGGCAACCGCACGCTGCTCGAACGCGCCGATCTGCGCATCTGGTTCGGCGAGGTGACCGCCCTGCTCGGCCGCAATGGCGCCGGCAAGACGACGCTGCTGCGGCTGCTCGCCGGCATCGGCCAACCCGCGGCGGGCACGATCCGCCGCGCCCACAACCTGCGCGTCGGCTACTTCAGCCAGGACAAGCACGACCTGCCGCACCAGGGCACGGTGCTCGACGCGCTGCGCGAACTCGACCGCACGGTGCCCGAGGGTCCGTTGCGCGACCACCTCGCGCTGTTCCTGTTCTGTGGCGACGACGTCGACAAGCCGGTCGCCGAACTGTCCGGCGGCGAGAAGCAGCGCCTGTCGCTGGCGCGCATGCTGCGTTCGCAGTTCGACCTGCTGTGCCTCGACGAGCCGACCAACCACCTCGACGTCGCCGGCACCGAGGGCCTCGAGCAGGCGTTGAAGGAGTTCCCGGGCACGGTCGTGATCGTCTCGCACGATCGACGGCTCGTCGACGAGATCGCCGACCGCGTGGCGTGGGTCGAGAACGGCGGCCTGCGCACGTTCGATCAGGGTCTCGCGCAGTGCCAACGCGTGCTCGCCGAAGAACGCGCCGCGGTGCGCGCGGCCGAGACGGCGGCGCGCGACGAAGCGGCGAAGAAGGCGCAGGCCGAGGCGCCGGCCGCGAAGAAGGCGATCGAGACCGGCCGCGTGCGCAACCCGCTGCTGTTCGCCCGCCTCGAGGAGCGCATCATGCAACTCGAGGCCGACATCGCGTCGCTGCGCGCCTCGATGCTCGATCCCGCCAACTACGCGAGCGCGTCGCGGATGAAGGAGCTGCAGGGCGACGAACGGCGGCTGCAGGCCGAACTCGCCGACGCCTATGCGCAGTGGGAGAACTGGTCGTAGCGCACGCCGGAGTCAGCGTGCGAGCGCTTCCAGTTCCGCAGCAGCATCCCGATGCCCCGGCCGCAGCGTCAGCGCCCGCTGCAACGCGGCGCGCGCTTCGTCGCGCCGGCCCAGGCGCGCGAGGACCCGGCCGAGGTTGAGCCAGGGCCCGAAGTACTCGGGATCGATCGCGACCGCACGGCGGTAGTGCGTCGCCGCCAGTTCGAGTTCGTCGAGCTGGAAGCACGCGTTGGCGAAGTTGCCGTGCACCACGGCCGAATGCGGCAGCACCTCCAGCGCTCGGGCGAAGTGCTGCCGCGCCTCCGTGGCGCGCGCGTCGCGACCGGCGAGCACGCCGAGCTGCACGTGCGCGAGTCCATGGCCCGGATCGAGGACCAGCGCCTCGCGGTAGGCCCGCGCCGCGTCGTCGAGCCGCCCTTCGCGTTCGGCGCACAGACCGAGTTCCAGCACGACGTCCGCGGACCCCGGCGAGATCGTGCGCGCCCGCACCAACGCCGCCTTGGCGCCCGCGAGATCGCCACGATCGCGACGGAACCGCGCCTGCTGCAGCAGCAGGTTCCACGCATCGGGCAGCTTCTCGAGCTGGCGCGCGACGTGGGCCTCTTCGAGCGGCACGGCGTCCGCCGGCGCGACGGTCAACGCGAACGTCAACGTGCCCATCTCGTCGGCCGACTGCTGGCCGAACCGCACCCGCTGCGGCGGCCGCGACGGGTTGCCGGGATTCGCCACGCTGTTGTCGTAGCCGTACTCGATCGCGAGCGTCGTTCCGGCGGGCAGCGGCATCGGCACGCGCAGGCGGTAGTCGTCCTGCCAGTCGAAGTCCCACGCGTCGATCGCGAGCAGCACGCGCACTTCGCCTCCGGGCAACGTCGCGGTGGCGCGCATGCGTCGGCAGATGCGGTGCGCGTGCGGATAGAGCGCATGCAGCGTCGCCGCCACGGGCAGGACGAAGTGGTCGCGCAGCACGAAGTCCGCAACGCCCGGGGCGATGTCGATCGCCTCGGAGAACAGCACGACCGTGCGGAACGTCGTCGTCGTCGGCACGTCGCTGAACCAGAACCCGATCTCGGGCTGGACGAGCTCGTCCTTGCCGGTCGGCACGACGTGCAGCTGCAGCACGAGGTCCGCGCCGGGACGCAGGCGCCACGCTCCGCCCGGCGCGTTGCGACGCACGCTCTTGCCCGGCGTCCAGCCGAGGAAGTGACCGTCGGGCGGCGCCGCCGCGCCGAGCGACATGCCGGCGAACCCCGGCTCGGCGTCGGTGTCGTCGAGCCGACGCGACTGCCGCGTCTCGTCGACCGCGAGCACCGCGTGGTGCACGGCGCGATTGCCAGGGCGGATCTCGACGGCCTCGACGAAGCGCAGCCGATCGACGTCGACGGGGATCACCAGGTTGCGGACGCTATCGGGGCCGCTCGCCGCTACCGCCAGCGGTACTGGCGCGCGCACGACGAGGTGCGGTTCGCCGAGCTGCCAATCGCTGGCGAACGTCGGCGGCGCGGGCTCGTCCTTCTCGTCACCGCGTGGACCGCCGGCCGCCGCCCACGCGCGCAGCAGCTCGATCTCGTCGGCACGCAGGCGCCGATCGTCGAGGAAGTCGCCGTGCGTCGGCAACCACGGCGGCATCAGCCGGAGCTGCGTGACCTCGACGATCATCTCGCGCCGCTTCCAGACGTCATCGAAGCCGAGCAAGACAAACGGTGCTGGCTGGCCGGGGCGGTGGCAGCCCACACACGCGCGATGGATCAGCGGGGCGACGTCGCGCGACCAGGTCGGCGGCGCACCTTGCGCCGCAATCGCCCCTGCGATCGACAACGGCACGAGCAGCCGGCGGAGTTGGAGTCGGGAACTCGCTGCGTCCACGACCGCCCGATGTACTCGCGAACGACGCAACACGCCATGCCGGCGGTCGGCGTGGCGCCGCGCGTCGCTAGACTCCCGCACCTCGCGGCATGCACTCCCTACGGCTTCTCGTCCCGACCCTGTCGCTGCTGACCGCCCTGGCGGCGCAGGCGCCGATGTCGGTCCCGGTCAACGTCACGGCCGAGGTCGACGCGGCGACGCTGGCGACCACCGGGCGCACCGAGCTGCGGCTGAAGTTCGCCTGCGAGGAGGCGCTGTCGAAGGCCTACGCGGTGCGCGTCGAACTGCGGCGCGCGGGCACGATGGTCCTCCGCCGCGAACACGCGCCGCCGGTGCCGACGCGCCAGTGGGCGAAGGGCAAGCCGGTCGAGTACGCGCTGCCGATCGTCTTCCGCATGCCGCCGCCGCGCGTCCAGGCGGGCGACACGATCGAGGTGTGCCTCGGCTTCTTCGACGCCGCCGAGGACAGCGTGTCGCCGCCGCTGTCGCGGGGTGCGGGCGGCGACGGCATGGCGCGCGTCGCGACGTTCGTGTTCCCGGACCTCGGCGGCACGCCAGACGCCGCCGCGGTCGACGCGGCGATCGCCGCTGCCCCAGCACTCGCGGCGAAGGACGCGCGCGCGGCATGGGACGGTCTCGAGTTCGTGTTCCGCCGCCTGCACGACTACCCGCTGAAGCAGAAGGTGCAGAAGGCGCTGCTGCCGATCGGGCGCATGCCGCCCGAGCCATTGACGTTCGAAGAACGCGACATCGTGCAAGAACGGATCCGCGAGGAGCGCGCCCGCTACCTGCGCCAGATCGCCGGTCGCATGCACGATCGTGGCCGCCTGCTCGGCGCCTTGATGCTGCTCGACGAGGTCGGCGGAGCGCTGCAGGAGAACGCGGATCGCGCGGTGCTCGGCGCGCTGGCGGACGCGCGGCGCGTCACGCAGGACCGCGACGGCATCGCTGCGAAGGTGTTCGCGTTGACCGACGAGCAGAAGGCCGAGCTCGCGCAACTCGAACAGACGATCAAGCACGGCCCCGAACGGCTGACCGTCGGTGAGAAGCTCGCCAAGGACCGCGCCAAGCGCGCCGTCGGGCGCGAACTCGTGCGCACGCTCGAGTTCACGCCGGAACTGCGCGAACAGGCCAAGGTCGCGCGCGCGGCCATCGAGAAGGCGTGGCTCGCCGACGTGCCGCCCGACGAACGAGCCGAGGCCGAGGCCGCGATGCAGCACCCGTGCTGGGCCCGCACGACCACGCGCGTGTCACACCGCTTCGTGCTGATCGGCCCGCAGACGCTGCTCGACGGCGTGGCCGACGACAGCCTGCTGCGCTTCGACCTCGCCTACCTCTACGTGACCGACCTGTTCGGTCGCCTGCCCAACCCGGACGGCGACCGCGTGACCGTCTACTGGAAGGAACTGTGGGAGTTCGGCGGCGGCGTCGGCGGCGGCAAGATCATCGACATCGGCAACGCCGATGCAGCGGCGAAGGCGACGCGCGTCGACAACGGCCTGCTCTACCACGAGCTGACCCACTGCGTCGACGACACGCGGCCCGTCTACGGCGGCATGCGCGAGGGCCTCGCCGACTTCGGCGCGACGTTCTGCATGATGGAACTCGGCCAGGCCGGTGTCGGCCGCGCGTCGATCGGCATGGCAACGCGCGCGTTCCTGCAGGACTACCTCGAACGCGATCTCGAGTACTGGCGCATCCCGAACTACGGACCGAGCGCGGGCTTCTTCCTGCACTTCGTCACCACCTACGGCAAGAACGGCGACGGCTACCGCTGGGATCTCTGGCGCCGGTTCTTCCGCGACTACCGCGGCTGCCGCGTCGACGACGAACGCACGCCGACGTTGGCGCGCGCGTTCGCATTCTGGCTGACCGAGGCTTTCGGCGAGGCTGCGTTCGCGGACCTGATCCGCTTCCGCTGGCCGTTGCTGCCGGGCGATCTCGCGGCCGTGCGGCTCGAGCAGGATGCAGCGAAGAACCGCGCGCTCGGCCCGACGCTCGAAGACCACCCGGGCTCGCCGGTGCCGCGCGACCGCATGGCGTCGCGCCTGCAACGCGAGCAGGCGGACGTCGCCGACCACGCGCAAGAACTCGGCGTGGTGCGCGACTGGCAGGTGATCGGCCCGTTCCGCAAAGTCGGCGTCGACCCCGACTCGTTCCGGTTCGCGCCTGAACTCGAGATCGACCTCGCGGCGCGCTACGAGAGCATCAACAACAACCCGACGTGGCGGCGGCCCGGCAGCAAGCCGGTGACGGTGGAGCCGACCGGGTGGTTGCAGTTCGACTTCTCCTACATGGACGACAGCGCGATCTACGCGCTGACGCACGTGACGTCCGCCGAGCCGGTCGACGCGTGGTTCTGGTTGCGCGCCGACGACGACGTGACGCTGTTCGTGAACGACGAGCTCATCGGCAAGTACGAGGGCGCGGGCGGCCGGCTGGGGCCGTGGCGGCCGGACTGGCGCGTCGAGCTGCCCGACGCGATCAAGTTCGCGGTGCCGCTGCCGAAGGGGCGCAGCAAGGTGCTGGTGAAGGTGCACAACCGCAGCGGGCCGAGCGGACTGATCCTCGCGATCGCGCAGCGGAACGGGCTGCCGCTGCCGGGCTGGACCGCGGACGCCGAGGCGCCGGCCAAGAAGCTCGCCGCCATCGACGCGCCCGACGGCAGGAAGTGGCCGTCGCGCCTGCGCCTCAAGTTCGACGCCGGCGGCGCGCACCGCAAGCTCGACGACACGGTCGGCAAGTGGCGTGTGCGCAACCAGGCGCTCGAGGGCTTCGCGCGCGAACGCGAGGTCGAGTGGCGCAAGTACACGGTCCGCCCGGGCTTCCCGAAGGACTCGCCGTCGAACCTCGCGTGGCTCTCCGAGAAGGCGACCGAGCAGCTCGACGCGTTCTGCCTCACGATCGAGTTGCCCGCCGGCAGCGCCGCCCCGAAGGCGTGCGTGATCGTGCAAGGCGACGGGCTGCGCGATGCGCTCTCGGGGTGGACGCTGATCCTCGACCCACGCGATGGCAAGGTCACGGCGTGGCTCGAGCGCTACGACCAGCGCGTGTTCGAGTCGCCCGCGGTGGCGTTCGACGCCGGCAGCAAGAAGCCGATCGAACTGGTCGTCACGTACTTCGCGCGGCGCCTGTCGGTGACGCTTGGCGGCGAAACCCTGTTCGATCAGGCGCCGCTGCTGCCGATCCCGGGCCGGCACCGGATCGGCATCGCGACCTGGGGCGAGGAGCTGCGCATCGAGCAGATCGAGCTGCGCGCTCCGGCGCGCACGCGCTGACTCAGTCGTCGCCGAACCGGAAGAACCCGAACCGCATGCCGTCGCGCGTCGACGCCAGCACCGGCAGCACGCGTTGCGGCTGCCACTCCTCTTCGGCCCAGTGCGCGGCGTCGACGTTCGCCTGCAGCATCGGCTCGATCGCCGCCCGCGGCATCAGCCCGACGAGCTTGCCGGGCGGCAGGGCGTCGCCGGTCAGCCGCCGGATCGCGGCGCGCAGCTGGTCGGCGTCGCGCGAGTCGGCGGTCGCGACGATGCCGCAGACCCGCGCCATCGGCGCCTTCGCCAGCATCTCGCGCGCCTCGGCGAGCAGTTCCTTGCCGTGCTGGTTCAGCAACGCCTCCGAGTCGAGCTGCTGGTAGAAGGAGTCGATCGGGTCGTTCGGGTCCATGGCGCCGGGTTCGCCGATTCGACCGCCGCGATCCCGACCGCACAATCGGGTGCGGCCGGAGCATCGCGCGTTCGGCGGCAGCACGGACGAGCTCGTCCACCGTCGCGCCGGGCGCCCGCCGATGGCACGCGCGCTGGCGCGACGACGTGATCGTCTACTGCCGGGTCGTCGACGCCGTGTTCGTCGTCAGCACCGGGAACGGACTCGGCCAACCGAGGTCGACCCCGACCGCCTCGAGGTAGATCGTGCCGGCCGGCAGCGGCGGCAGGTTGAACCGGTATGCGCTCGTCGTGGCGCTGAACTGGAACGCGTCCGAGATGATGAGATCGGCGAACTGGTTGCCGAGCCCGAGGCTCACCTGGCCCGGCACGACCGTCGGCTGGTTGCTGAAGCTGAGGCACAGGATGCCGTATCCCGTCGACTGCGTGAGCCCGCTGCCGGTGCCGCGCGCAACCCACACCGACCACGGATGGCTGCCCACGACGGGCGGCGCGCCGAGGAAGAAGGTCGGATTCTCGACGAACGTGACGTTCACGGCCGAACTGGTGCCCGCCGCGTTGGTCAACGACAGCGGATACGTGCCGGGCGACCATCCCTTCGGCGGGTAGAAGCGCAGCGTCTCTGCGTCGACCACCTCGAAGTAGCCCGAACCCCAGGTGGTCGGCGACGTGCTGGTGATCTGCGCGAACATCAGGTTCACCCGGGTCACCGTGTTCATGCGCTTGCCGGTCAGCGTGAAGTAGCCGGTCGTCACGTTGTTGCGCGACGTCGGACTGACCGAGTCGATGCGCGGCCGCTGCGGGTACGACGGCAACCCGTAGGTCGGGAACAGGTCGATGTCGGGCCAGTCCGTGATCGCTTCGATGCGGTCGTTCATCGCCGACGTCGAGGCGCTGCTGGTCGGCGAGTTGAAGAACACGGCCCAAGCGATGCCATCGTCTCGCCAGCAGACGTCGGCGGTCGCGTTGCTGGGCAGCCAACCGCCCTTCGAGTACGAGGTGACGCCGCCCGGGCGGGACGACCACGCCATCGACGCCAGGCAGACTTCCGACGTGTCGCTCGTACCGAACTTGGGGTAGGTCAGGGGCTGCAGCATGGTGGCGCGCGTCGCCGACTGGAACAGGATCGCGTCCGACCCTTCCAGGTCGAACGCACCCGACAGCAGGCGCACGTAGTCCACGACCGAGGCGGACAGCCCGCCGGACGCGCGCTTGAAGTTGAGGTCCTCGGCGTAGAGCGCCGCGCGCCGGCGGCGATCGGTGTGCAGTTCGCTCTGCTTGAGCCACAGGTCACCCGACATGTGGTGCCGCACGTCGTTCGTCGTCAGATCCGAGTACAGGGACGGCGCCACGTGCATGCGGTTGATGCCGAGCGGCGACAGCACCTGGCTCTGCACGTAGTTCCAGTACGACTGGCCCGAGTTCTCGCGGATGACTTCCGCGACCAGCAGGAACGCGGCGTTCGAGTAGGCGGCCGTAGTCGGCAGGCTGTACGGATTGAACAGCATCGCCTGCGTCGCCAGCCAATCCGCGCCATCGGCGAGGCTCACGGGGTACTGCGGTGACGAGGAGCTCAGCCAGTTCGCCACCTCGCCCGGCGTGTAGCTTTCGCGAATGCCGCTCGTGTAGCGAAGGATGCTGCGGATCGTCACGTTCGCGAACGAACTGCCCGACGGGTAACTCAGGCCCAAAGTCGTGGCCGGCAAGGTCGACATCGACAAGTAGCCCTGCTCATCGGCCTGGTGCGCGGCGAACGCCGCGACGGGCTTGGCGCAACTGCCGATCCGGAACGAGCTGTCGGGATACACCAGCGCGTTCCCGGGCTCCGTCAAGTTGAAGGCTCGGGCGTGCACCAATCGCCCGTCCTTGGTGATGGCGACCGCAGCGCCGCGATGGCGGCCACTCTGCATGACCGACTGCACGTAGGAGTCGATCGACGCGAACGTCGCCGACGCGGAACCGTGGTTGGTCCACACCCGCGTGCGGGGCGTGCGGAACTGGGCCCACGACCCGGCGTGACGAATCGAGCTGCCGCTGCCTCCCGACGCGATCAACCGCGGAAACTGGCCGAGCCCCATCAACGTGCCGTTCAGGTTCGTCCAGCCCGCCGTGGACTGGTTCGAGGCGACGGTCTCCGTGCCGACGCGCTGGTCGTACCACACCGAGATGTAGCGGTGGTCGTCGGACATGCCGATGCAGGCGAGTCGGTGGTCCGGCTCACCGTGCGCCGTGCGCGTCTCGCCGAACTCCGTGGAGTCTGCATCGACGGCGTAGCCCCACGACACGTTCGTCGGGTTGGGCTCGAAGACCATCACGTACTGATAGCTCGACGAGCTGCCGACGATGTCGACGGACACCGGGATGCGATCGTTGTCGCGTTCCAAGTCCATGACGGCCGAGACCGAAAAGTCGGGCGTGGTGAGATAGACGGCGACGTCGGCTGAGTCGGCGACGAACACCGCCGCATACACGCGCGTCGACACGCTGCCCGCGGCGGAAACGATCTTGGCTCGGTAGCCCAGCGGCTCCCACGTGTTCCGGAACGTCGTGAACTGCAGGCTCGACATGTCGTGCGAACTGACCCACGCGGGCCCGATGACCTGTTCCCACACCGCCGAGTAGCGCGGCGTCGCCAGGGTTCCGGCGACACTCAACGACACCAGGCGATAGCCCTGGTTGCTCAGGTTGTTGAAGTTCGTCTGGTGCGTGGCCGACGAGACATCGAAGTACGACGTGACCTGGGCAACTGCGGCGACGCCCAGCCAGGCGGCGGCGAGGAAAGCGCGGACGAGGGAGACGTTGGGCATGACGAGGCTCCGGGAGACCGTCCTGCTCATCGGGAAACCGCCGCCGGCGTGACCTGGCGACGCCGCTCGGCCACGATTTGGCCGGGCGTCCGCGCCAAGGGCCGCTGCCACCTGGGTTTCCGCTGCGGCGGGTGTGAGCGCACGCCGCTATTCTCCCCGCCCCTCGCTGCGAACCCGCCCAACGTGACCGACCTGCACCGCCACCTTCGCGAACGACTCCTGCACGCCGTGACCACGCTCGGCGTGCCCGCTGCCGCGGCCGAACCGCTGCTCCGCCTCGACCCGCCGAAGAACCGCGACCACGGCGACGTGACGCTCGGCGCGTTCCAACTCGCCAAGCTCGCCGGCAAGCCGCCGCCCGCCTTCGCGAACGAACTCGCGGCGCTCGTCGTGCCCGACCCGATCGTCGAGTCGTCGACCGCCGCGGGGCCGTTCGTGAACTTCCGCTTCCGCCGCGCAGCGCTCGCGCGCGAAGTGCTCTCCGCGGTGCAGAGCGACGCCGCGCCCTATGGCCGCGCGCGCAGCTCGGGCGAAGTCGTCTGCATCGACTTCAGCTCGCCGAACATCGCCAAGCCATTCCACATCGGCCACATGCGCAGCACGGTGATCGGCAACGCCCTGTGCCGCATCTGGCGGCACGTCGGCGCCGAAGTGCACGGCATCAACCATCTCGGCGACTGGGGCATGCCGTTCGCCAAGATGATGACCGCCTACATGCGGTGGGGAAACGAGCAGGAACTGCACCGCTCGCCGATGCGCTACATGTTCGACCTCTACAAGCGCTACGGCCAGGAGGTGAAGGGCAACCCCGCGCTGGACGACGAGGCGGCCATGCACTTCCGGGCGCTCGAGAGCGGCGCCGACAACCCGGAACGGCGCATGTGGCAGCTGCTGCGCGACGAGTCGCTGAAGGCGTTCCAGGGTCCGTACTCGCGGCTCGGCGTGACGTTCGACCACGTCACCGGCGAGTCGTTCTTCGAGGACAAGATGGCGGCCGCGCTGCAGCGCGTCACCGCGTCGGGCGTGCTCGAGGAGAGCGACGGCGCCGAGGTCGTCTGGCTCAAGGAACTCGGCATCAAGGAGCCGTGCATCCTGAAGAAGCGCGACGGCACGACGCTCTACCACACACGCGACCTCGCCGCCGCGTTCTACCGCGAGGCGACGTTCCGTCCGACGCGCATCCTCTACGTCGTCGGCGCCGAACAGAAGCTGCACTTCGATCAGCTGAAGGGCGTGCTGACGAAGATGAAGGAGAAGGTCGCCGCCGCCGTCGAGCACGTGCCGTTCGGCCTCGTGCTCAGCAAGACCGACGACGGCAAGTGGGAGAAGTTCGCGTCCCGGGCCGGCAACGCGGTGTTCCTCGACGAGATCCTCGACGAAGCCGTGGCCAAGGTGCGCGCGATCATCCGCGAGAAGAACCCGGACCTCCCCGATGCCGATGCCGTCGCCGAGCAGGTCGGCGTGTCGGCGATCGTGTTCAACGACCTGAAGAACTCGCGCATCCGCGACGTGAAGTTCGACTGGGACGCGATGCTCGCCTTCGAAGGCGAGACCGGTCCCTACGTGCAGTACGCGATCGCGCGGCTCGGCTCGATCCTGCGCAAGGCCGAAGTGCCGGTGCCCGGCGTCGACACGATCGACTGTGCGGTGCTGGCCGACGCCGAACGTGTGCTGCTGACGATGATGGACTTCGGCACCGCGGTGCAGCGCGCCGCCGAACAGAGCGAGCCGAGCCACGTGACCGGCCACACGATCGCGCTCGCCGGCGAGATCCACTCCTACCTGCGCGACCACTACGTGATCGGCCAGGAAGCGAAGGTGCGCGATGCGCGGCTCGTGCTGGTCGACGCGGCGCGACGGCTGTTGACGACGGGGCTCGCACTGCTCGGCATCCCGGCGCCGGAACGGATGTGAGCGCGACCCCGCACCCGTCGCGGCACGGCGCGTTGGTGCCGCGGTTCGTCGCCAGGATCCGGCGCGCCGGCGCGATCGCGCTCGCACTCGCCGCCGCCTCGCTCGCGCCGGCCCAGGACGGCCCGGTGCCGCCACGCCCGCCGAACATCGTGTTCGTGCTCGCCGACGATCTCGGCTACCGCGAGCTCGGGTGCTTCGGTCAGGAGCGCATCCGCACCCCACGCCTCGACCAGCTTGCGCGCGAGGGCATGCGGCTGCTGCGCCACTACGCCGGCGCGCCAGTGTGCGCGCCGTCGCGCGGCGTGCTGATGACCGGCAAGCACCCGGGCCACGCCGCGGTGCGCGACAACAAGGAAGCGCAGCCCGAAGGCCAATGGCCGCTGCCCGCCGGCGAGCCCGTGCTCGCTGCGGTGCTGCACGAGGCCGGCTTCGCCACCGGCGCGTTCGGCAAGTGGGGCCTCGGCGCGTTCGGCACCAGCGGCGATCCGCTCGCGCGCGGCTTCGACCGCTTCTTCGGCTACATCTGCCAGCGCCACGCGCACTCGTACTGGCCCGCGTTCCTGTGGGACGACCGGCAACGGCTCACCCTCGCGAACGAGCCCGCCGTGCCCGGCGCCGGCCGGCTGGCCGACGGCAGCGACCCGAACGACCCCGCGGCCTACGCGCGATTCGTCGGCAGCGACTACGCCCCCGACCGCATCCGCGACGCCGCGCTCGCCTTCGTGCGCGCGCATCGCGAGCGACCGTTCTTCCTGTTCTACCCGTCGCCGCTGCCGCACCTGGCGCTGCACGTTCCCGCGGCCGAGCTCGAGGCCTACGCCAGCACCTTCGCCGAGACGCCGTACGTCGGCGACCGCGGCTACACGCCGCATCGCACGCCGCGCGCGGCCTATGCAGCGATGATCACGCGGCTCGATCGCGAGGTCGGCGAACTGCTCGACGCCCTCGATGCCGCGGGCATCGCCGGCGACACGATCGTCGTGTTCACGTCCGACAACGGCGCCACGCACAGTCCGGTCGGCGGCACCGACGTCGACTTCTTCGCGTCGTGCGGAGAACTGCGCGGCCGCAAGGGTTCGCTGTACGAAGGTGGCATCCGCGTGCCGACGATCGTGCGCTGGCCGGGGCGCGTCGCGGCCGGCTCGCAGAGCGACATGATCAGCGGCTTCGAGGACTGGCTGCCGACGCTGGCGGCGACCTGCGGCGCGCAGACGGCGCGTGGCGACGGCATCGACCTGCTGCCGATGCTGCGCGGCGAAGCACAACCCGCGCGGACGTTCCTCTACCGCGAATTTCCCGGCTACGGCGGCTGGCAGGCCGTCTGGCAGGGCGATCACAAGCTGGTGCGGCGTCGGCTGCAGGAACCGGCGAAGGCGACGACCGAGCTGTACGACCTGGCGGCCGACGTGGGCGAACAGCGTGACCTCGCCGCCGACGCCCCGGAGCGAGTGCGGGCGATGCTGGCGATCGCGGCCCGGGAGCACACGCCCTCGGCGGTGTTCCCGCTGCCTGCTCTGGACAAGTGAGGGATTCTCGAAGTCCCGGGCACCGATCGCGGTCGTGCGGCATGGATACCATCGTCTCCCACCGATGCCGGACTCCCTCGAACGCGAACTGCTGCAGCACGCCGCCGGACTCCGCGGGCTGGCGCGCGACCTGCTGCGCGACGCCCACGCCGCCGAGGACGTGACGCAGGCGACGCTGCACCAGGCACTGTCGGCGCACGGTCCGAAGCCTGGCCCACTCGGCGGCTGGTTGTTCCGCACGCTCGGCAACTTCGCGCACCAGTGGCGCCGCACCGAACGCCGGCAGCAGACGCGCGTGCAGGCGCTGCCCGAACGCGCGCCCGCACCGTCCGCGGCCGAGCAAGTCGCTCGCGCGGAGATGCTGCAGCGCGTGACGACCGCGGTCACTTCGCTCGCGGAGCCGTACCAGACCGCGGTGTTCCTGCGGTACTTCGAGGACCTGCCGCCGCGCGCGATCGCGCGGCGGACGAACACGCCGGTGGCGACCGTGAAGAGCCGGCTCGCACGCGGCCTCGTCTTGTTGCGCGCGCGGCTCGATTCCCCGCACGGCGAGCGCGATTGGCGGCGCGCACTCGCGACCTGCTTCGGACTGCCCTTCGTCACGACGCTCCTACTTCCCATCGGACCCCTGCTCGTGAGCACCGCGACCAAAACCCTGCTCGCTGCCGGCCTGCTCTGCATCGGCGGCCTGTTCCTGCTCTCCGACCGCGACGACCCGCGCCCGCTCGCCGGCGATGCGGCGAAGGCGACGGCCAACGACGCCGCGGCCATGGCGGCCACGCCTTCGCGCGACGCGGCAGGAGAAGGCACGCGCGTCGCCGCCGGTCCGGCCGCGGCAATCGCGCCGTGGCTCGACCATCCGTTCGAGGCATCGCTCGAGGTGCTCGTCGTCGATCCGCTCGGTCTGCCGGTCGAAGACCACGCGCTGCGCCTCGCACCGACGGGGTGCCAGCACAACGAGGCGAGCCATGCAACCGCCGCCGACGGCCGCATCGCGCTGACGTGGCGCATGCGGCAACGCACGATGGAAGTGCAGCTCGCGGATCCACGCGGGCAACTGCGCCGGGTGCAGGTCGAGCACGGCAGGCCGACGCGCATCGTGATGCTCGGCGCGGCGAGCGCACGCGCTGCGGACCGCTACTACGTGGCCAGGGGCACGCGGATCTCGGTGAGTAGCGGGTACATCCGCATGAATGCCGTGAACGTCCTCGCCACGAACGTGGATCTGCGCATGCGCGAAGGCCTGCACCCGCACGCGGTGTTCGGCGACCCGCAGGCGAAAGCGCTGGATCTCGACAGCGAGTACAAGACGCTCGGCGACCTTGTCGCGCCCGACTTCGTCGTCCACTCCGCGGTTGGCCGCTACTTGGTATCGCTGTCGGAAGCCGAAGCGCCCGCAGCCGCCGCTCCCGCCCCTGGCGTCGCGGGCGTCGTGTTCGGCGCCGACGGCAAGCCGGCCGCGAATGTGACCGTCGCCTTGATCGGCACGAGTCCGCAGCCGCTCCAGGTGGCGACCACCGACGACGAAGGGCAGTTCCGGTTCGAGAACTGCGTTGCCGGCGAGTTCACCGTGCGCGCCGGCGGCGACCACCAGGGCCTGCACACGGTGCCCGTCGTGGTCACGCAGGGAGTGACGCCGTGCACGCTGCAGCTGCAGCTCGGCGCCTGTGTGCGCGGTCGCGCCGTGGACGCGACCGGCAAACCGCTCGCCGACCACGTCGTCGAGTGGCAAGCGCTCGACCAGTCGTGGGCCGACCGGACCAAGACCGGCGCCGATGGCGCGTTCCTGTTCGCGAACCTGCCGGGCGTGCCGGGTTCGCTGACGCTGCTGGCGACCGAAGAAGCGATGCCGATCGCGTTCCTGCCGTCGCTGCTGCCGGACAGCGGCGAGCAGGTGCTAGCGGCGTCGGGCGGCAAGGGCAGCGTCATGACCCTCGAACCCGTCGCGGCGACCGAAGCCGGCACGTGCGAAGTCCGCATCTGGCACGCAGACACCCGCGTCGGCGCGATCCTGCGCGCGCCCGAGTCCGGCGCCGTCTGGTCGTCGCTGCCGCTCGCCGCCGGCTTCTACGACGTCGAGATGCGGGTGACCGGCCGCGGTTGGCGCTCGCTCGGCCGCCACTGGTGCGAAGGCGAGAACGTGGTCGAACTCGGGCGCGTCGAAGCGCCGCCGTGCGGCACGATCGAGATCACGCTGCCCGATGCGCAACTCGCTGGCGGCGACGGCGCGAAGTTCGAAGTCTGCGCACTGCGCGCTGACGCCGACGTACGCATCGAACCGTCCGCCCTGCCGCGCGACCGCCGGATCCGCATGCCCGTTGGCCGCTACGTGCTGCTGTTCCGCAGCGCCGACGGGAGCATGCGCGCGCACCGCTTCGACGTCGCCGCCGACCAACACGTCGTCGTCGCGCCCGCGCCGTAGCGACGCCGCGCCGCGGTCGCGTAGCATCGACGCATGCCACGCAACGCGACGACCGTGCAGAACGTGCTCGGCACCACGCTGGTGCCGTGCAGCACCGAGCCGATGACCGGTTTCTTCCGCGACGGCTGCTGCAACACGTCGGAGGACGACCACGGCGTGCACACCGTGTGCTGCGAAGTGACCGCCGAGTTCCTCGCCTTCAGCAAGGACGCCGGCAACGACCTGTCGACGCCGCACCGCGCCTTCGGCTTCCCCGGGCTGCAGCCCGGCGACCGGTGGTGTCTGTGCGCATCGCGCTGGGTCGAGGCGATGGAGGCCGGACGCGCGCCGCGCGTGGTGCTCGAATCGACGCACGCGCGCACGCTCGAGTTCGTGCCGCTCGCGGTGCTGCAGCGCTACGCGATCCCCGGCTGAGGACCTGCGAAGGGTCGGGCGCCGCCCTCGCACCGCAACGCACGTTGTGGCCGGCGCGGCCGAGCCCGTAGCCTGCGCGCATGCACGCACGATTCCTCGCCGCGGTCACGATCACCCTGGCCGCCTGCACCGGCGGCGCGTCCGACTCGATGGACGCCGCCATCGCAGCACTCCAAGCCCGACCCGAGCACTCCGCCGACACCATCGAAGTCGAGCACGTGCTGATCGCGTTCCAGGGCGCGCCGCGGATCACCGGCGTCACGCGATCGCTCGACGACGCGAAGAAGCTCGCCGAGGACGTCTGGAAACAGGCCACGAGCGGGACCGACTTCAGCGCCTTGCGCAAGCAGCACAGCAACGACACGGGGCCGGGCGTCTACCCGATGAGCAAGGCGGCGCGCGGCAGCATGGTCCCCGGTTTCGAGAACGTCGGTTGGCGGCTGCAGGTCGGCGAGATCGGCGTCGCTCCGTACGACAAGACGAAGAGCCCCTACGGGTACCACATCATCAAACGCCTGAAGTGACGCCCGCAGCGCCGCGGCTCACTCGTGCACGAGTTCGCAGGCCTCGTAGACCGGGCCTTCCATGCACGTGCGCGAGTACGGCCAGCCCTTGAAGCGCGGGCCCTGCACCGCGACCGTGCAGCCGTTGCAGACGCCGTAGCCACAGGCCATGTAGGTCTCGAGGCTCAGGAAGCACCGCAGCCCGCGCCGTTCGCACAGCTCCGCGACCGCGTGCATCATCGGATCCGGCCCGCAGCAGAAGACGACCTCGCCGGGCTTCGCTTCGCCGCGCGCGATGACGGCGTCGAGCAGCGCGGTCACCATGCCGCGGAACCCGTGGCTGCCGTCGTCGGTCGCCGCGAACATGCGCACGAGGCCCGCGAAGTCGTCCATGCCGGCGAGAGCTTCGCGCGTGCGGCCGCCGAACAACAACCGCAGCGAACGGCCCTGCGCCTTCGCCTCGCGCGCGAGCAGCAGGAACGGCGCGAGCCCCACGCCGCCGGCGACGCAGATCGGGTCGGCGATGTCGCGCGGGAACGGCTGCCCGAGCGGCCCGTTCAGCACGATGCCTTCGCCCGGCCGCAGCGCGCACAGCGCGCGCGTGCCTTCACCGACCGGCTTGATCAGGAAACTCCCCCACGACCCGTCCCCCGCGCGGTCGTAGAGCGAGAACGGTCGCGGCAACTGCACGGGCCAACGATGCTCCGTGCGCAGCATGTAGAACTGGCCCGGCAGCGTCGGCGCGATCGGGCCGTCGACCTCGATCGCGAACGAGCCGCCGCCGAGGTCGCGGCAGCGTCGCAGGGTGTGCACTCGGGTCAGCATCGGGCGCGGCGGAGCATACCGAGCCGGTCCGCCGCCGCCTCTCAGCGTCGTGCGACTTCGAGCTGCGGGCGCGACGACGCAACCGGCGACCCGACGCGGCTGCGCAGCGTGACGATCGGGATCTCCGGCGGCGCGCCGATGCGCAACGGCAGCACCGTGACCCCGACGCCGCGACTGACGTAGAGACGGCAGCCGTTCTCGACGAACCAACCACGCTCGTAGCCGAAGCGGCTGTGGTGGATCGGCGCCCAGTCGCCGAGCCGGATCTGCCCACCGTGCGTGTGCCCGGAGAGCTGCAGGTCGACGTCGACGGCCGCGGCCTCGAAGAAGAAGTCCGGATGGTGGCTGAGCAACACCGCCGGTTCGTCGACCTGGCGTCCGGCGAGCGCGCGCCGCAGATCGGGCTCGCCCTCGGTCAAATCGTCGACGCCGCACAACCACAACGAACTGCCGCCGTGCTGGAGGCGCACGCCGCGGTTCTGCAGCACCTGCACCCCATGGTCCTGCAGGAACGCGGTCCACAGCCCGATGTCGGGTCCGAAGAAGTGATCGTGGTTGCCCGGCACGGCGAACATGCCGAGCCTCGGCCGCAGCATCGCCAGCGGCTTCTGGAACAACAGGATCTCGCGCTCGCGCGTGTTGATCAGGTCGCCGCCGAACAACACCACGTCGGGCGCGGCGTCGCGCAGCTGGCCGAAGATGCGCAGCAGATCGCCTTCGTCGAGGAAGCTGCCGGCGTGCACGTCCGTCACGAACGCAATGCGCAGACCGTCGAGTCCGGGTGCATGCGTGCGCAGGGTGAGTTCGAGTTCGGGCAACTCGAAGCTGCGGTGCACGCGACGATGCAGCCAGTGGCCGACCGGCAGTCGGTCGAGCAAGCGGTTGACGGCGGCGGTCGCGCTGGCGACGAAGCGCCGCAACGCCGTGCGCCGACCCGACAGAGGGCCGCGCGGTCGCGGCGCCTTCTTCGGTGCGCCCTCCGAGGCACGCCGGCCGTTCACCGCGTTCGCGCCTCGTCGAGCAGGCGGGCATTCGCGGCGAGGATCGTGCGCACGGCACGAGCGTCCACCGCGGCGTCCACGCCGCCCAGCCCGTCGAGCCCGAGCCACGCGCTCGCCAACGGCGCCTCGAGCCAGCTCGGCAGCCGCCGCTGCTGCAGCAGGAACCGGGTCCAGGTGCGCGCGAGCACGGCGCGATCCCCACGCCGGAGCGCGTTGTCCGCCATCGCGACGAGTTCGGGCGGCGCCTGGTCTCCCGGCACCAGCGCTTCGGCAGAGTTCTGCAGTTCGCGCGCACGAGCGACGTCGCCGCTGCGGGCGGCGTAGTACGCAGCCATCGCCAGCAACTGCGTGCGCGGGCTCGTGGGCAGATCCCGCAGTCCCAGCGCCGGCTCGATCGCCGCGAGCGCCTCGCCGAACGCGTTGCGCGTCGAGGCCGCGAGCGCATCGTCGACGGCGACCGCCGCGGCCTGCCGGGCCAGCAGAACCGGCGTCGGCGCGACGGGGCCGGGCGCCGGCGCGGCGGGCGTCATCGGCCACGACGTGAGGGCCACGAGTGCCAGCAGGTTGGCCAGCAGGAGCATGCCGTAGATGCGATGGCGAACGGTCGGCTCCGGCACCCCGGCGCCCGCGGCCGCGAGCGCACGTTCGCCGGCGGCGATCGCCAGCTCGGCCGCCTGCAAGGCGTCGACGTCGTCCTGCTGCTCTGCCGTCGGCAGGGGCGCAGGGACGCTCGCCGCCATCAGCCGCGCGAGGTCGTCCGGCGGCGCCTGCGTGGGTGCCGTTGCCGGGGTTGCCGTGCCGTTGTCGCCCTGCTGCTCGCTCATGGTGCGGCGCCCTCGCCGTTGCCCACCTCATCGGCATTCCAGCGAACGACCTGATGCCGCGCGCCGACCACCGCCGGCGGCCGGACCGGGCGCGCGCCGACGGCGCGATCAGACCGCTGCCACGGGCTGCGGCAGCAGCAGCGTGCGCCGCAGGCCGCGCGGCAGCGACGTGCAGCGCAGGCTGCCATCGTGCACGGCGAGAGCGACGGCGAGCGTCGGGCAGGGACGCCAGCGACCGGTCCCGTCGTGCTCGCAGTGGATCGCGACGTGGGCCGGAAGCTGCTGCGCGGCGAAGCGAACGGTCGATGCGCCGGCGGCGCGCGCCGCTTCGCAGAACGCCGCGAGCGCTCGTTCGAGCAGCTGGCGATCGCCTTCCAACGACAGGCCGGCGACGCCGGCGACGACCTCACCACCGTGGCGGGCAGCGACCGCGGTGAGCAGTTCGTCGACGTCGACGCGTTGCCGGCCCGGTGCGGTCACACGTCCACCTTGGTCCGCTGCGGCCGCTTGCCGAGGCCGTAGAGCCGGATCTTGTTGTAGAGCGTCGTGCGGTTGATGCCGAGGATCGACGCCGCGCGACTGATGTTCCACTGCGTGTCTTCGAGCACCGACGCGACGAGCCGTTCCTCGAGCGCCCGGATCGAACGATCGGCGCCGGTCAGCACGACGGCCGAGCGGTCGATCTCGTCGCTGCCGTCCGCCAGACCGCCGGTGAACTTCGGCAGGTGCTTCTCGTCGAGCATGCCGCCCGGACTGACGATGCACGCGTGCTCGACGACGTTGCGCAGTTCGCGCACGTTGCCGGGCCAGGCGTACTCGCACAGCGTCTCCATCGCCTCCTCCGTGAAGCCGGCGAACGCCTTGCCCATCTGGCGGCCGATCTGGTCGAGGAAGAAGTGCGCGAGCAACGGCACGTCGGCCGCGCGTTCGCGCAGCGCCGGCACGCGCACGGTCGTCACGTCGAGGCGGAAGAACAGGTCCTCGCGGAAGCGGCCATCGGCCAGCAGCGGCCGCAGGTCCTGGCGCGACGCCGCGACGATGCGCACGTCGGCCGGCAGGTCGACGACACCGCCGACGCGCCGGAACGTGCGTTCCTGGATCACCCGCAGCAGCTTGACCTGCAGCGACGGGTCGATCGCGCTGACCTCGTCGAGCAGGAGCGTGCCGCCAGCCGCGAGCGCCAGCAGTCCGTCCTTGCCGTGACGCGCGCCGCCGGCGAAGGCGCCGGCTTCGTATCCGAACAGTTCGGCCTCGAGCAGCGCTGGCGTCGTCGCGGCGCAGTTCACGGCAACGAACGGTCCGGGGTGCCGGGCGCTGCGTTCGTGGATCGCGCGCGCGACGAGTTCCTTGCCAGTGCCGGCCTCGCCGACGACCAGCACCGGCGCGTCGGGCGTCGCCGCGACCTGCTCGACACGCGCCTGCACCTGGCGCAGCGCCGGCGACAGACCGATCAGTTCGGTCGACGTCAGCCCGCGCACTCGCGCCCGCAGCCACGCCAATTCCTGCCGGCGCTGCCGGCCATCGAGCACGCGGCCCAGCACGGCGAACACCCGGTCCGCGGCGAACGGCCGTTCGATGACGTCGCAGGCGCCGTGGCGCATCGCTTCGACGGCGAACGGCGCGGCGCCGTAGCCGGCCAGCAGCACGACGTCGGCCGGCTGGTCGCCGATGCGCAAGCGCGCAGCGACGGCGGGACCATCGGCGTCGGACAACTGGACGTTGGCGAACACGACGTCGCACGGTGCCGCAGCGAGACGCGTGAGGGCATCGGCGATGCACGTCGCGCCTTCGACGATCACGCCTTCAGGCTGCAGCAGCTTGCGCAGCATTTCGGCGACGGTGACGTCGTCGTCGAGGACCAGGACACGGGGGAGTCCGGAGAAGCTCAGGTTCTTCATGGCCGTCTTGCGTCGGGGGGAACTGCCGCGGGGGCGACAGCAGCACGGTCGAGCACCGTGCCATGGGCGCTTTCGGCACGACCGGCCCTCGAACTTGCGCGCCGTCGCAAAAAACCGCACCGTGGCGGACTGCCGGTGGGCACTTCGACCTGCCGGCCGCTTCCGCCGCATGTCGAACGACGCCGCACTCGAAGGCCAGCTCGGCAGGCACACGCGCTTTGCCCGGCTCGTGCACGTCGCGACCTGCACCTCGACGCAGGATCTTGCGGCGGCCCCCCCTACCGACGGCGACGCGGTGTTCTGGGCCGATCACCAGCAGAAGGGCCGTGGCCGACAGCAGCACGAATGGCACGACGAGCCGGGCGCCGACCTCGCGATGACCGTCCGGGTCACGCAGCGGCTGCCGCGCCCTCTCGCGCTGCCCGCGGCGCTGCCGGTCGCGGTGCTGCGCGCCGTCGAATCCCTCGCCGGCGTGGCGCTGCGGCTGAAGTGGCCGAACGACCTGTTCCTCGACGGTCGCAAGGTGTGCGGCGTGCTGATCGACGCCGGCGTCGTCGGACCCGACAGCTGGCTGATCGGCATCGGCGTCAACTGCAACCGCGTGCGCTTCCCGCCGGAACTCGAACCGATCGCGACCTCGCTGGCGCTGGCGACCGGCCGCCTCGTCGATCGTGGCGCCTTGCTGCTGGCGATCGCCGTGCAGATCGAGGCGATGCTCCGCGCCCTCGCGGCGGCGCGACACGACGAGCTCGAAGCGACGTTCCGCGACCGGCTCGGCCTCGTCGGCCAGCGCGTGGCGATCGACGCGGGCGGACCGCCGGTCGAAGGCGTGCTGCAGCACGTCGACTTCGTGCAGGTCACGCTCGACGGCGAACGGCGCCTGCCGCTGGCGACGGTGCGCTCGCTGCGCGCGGTCTGAGTCCTGGGGTCAGCGCCCGGGAAGCGTGTCGCCGAGCGTCGCCGCCCAACGCTTCGCCGGCAGCACCCTCACGCCGCCATCGTCGAGCGTGCGATCGCCGAGGTAGACGCCGACGGCACTGCGGATCACCTTCTGCCCCAACAGCTCGCGAAGCGCCGCGCCGTACTCCGGGCGCCAGCGCGTCGACGCCTTTACCTCGATGCCGACACGGTGGTCCGGACCGTTCCAGATGAAGTCGACTTCGACGCCAGCACCGGTCCGGTACCACGCCATCTCGCCACCACACTGCGCAAGCTGCAGATGCGCTCGCAGTTCGTGCAGCACCCAGGTCTCGAGCAATGCCCCCTTCTCCGACTCGTGCACCGCGGCGCGCACCCGACCGGCGGCCGCGCGCGCGACGCCAGGATCGAAGAAGTAGAACTTCGGGTGCGCAACCTCGCGCACCTTCAGCCGCGGCTGCCATGCCGGGAGCCACACGCCGATCAGGGTGTCGGCCAGCACGCCGAAGTAGCGCGTGACCGTCGAGCGAGCGACCTGGGCCTCGTTGGCGACGTTGCTGACGTTCACGATCTGGGCGTTGAGCAGCGCGGCGACGCGCAGGAAACGCGAGAACCCGGCGAGGTCCTTCGTCAGCGCCTCCTGCTGGATCTCCTGCTGCAGGTAGTTGGCCGCGTAGGCCTCGAGCGTCTCGAACGCGATTTCGGGCTCGCTGCGCACGCCCGGCAGCAGCCCGGTCCGCAGCACGTCGTCGATCGTCGCGTCACCGTCCAGCTCGGCGAGCGTCAGCGGGAAGAACGCACGGTTGACGACGCGGCCCGCGAGCATGTTGGCGTCGAGCCGTCGCAAGCGGCGCGCACTCGACCCGGACAGCGCGAAGCGGTAGCGCCGGCCGTGACGCGCGATGATCCCGTGCACCTCGTCGAGCAGAGCCGGCACCTTCTGCACCTCGTCGACGACGACCCAAGTGTCGTTCGGCAATCCCTCGACCTCGCGGCGAAACGCGGCGGGCTCGTGCAGGAACCGCAGGTAGACGTCGGTCGCTAGCAGGTCGCACCAGTGCGCGTCCGGCAGCACTTTCCGCAACCAGGTGCTCTTGCCGGTCGCTCGCGGCCCGAACAGGAAGAACGAGGTCTTCGGCGGCGCCAGGGTGCGCGCATACATAGTGGTCATTTTGCACGACATTCTGACCACGGGCAAGCGGGTGGCGGTGGACGCGGCAAGCGCCCGCGCCACGGATCACGCCGCTTCGCCGAGGCTCTCGAGCAGGCGTCCTTCGAACACGGCGAGCTTGGTCGGCGGCGGGCCGCCCACCATGCGCACCAGCAGCTGCTGGTCGCCGGGCGCCGCCGGCAGCAGCGGGAAGCCCTTGCACTGCAACCAGGCGTTCATGCCGAGCCACGCCATCACGAAGTTGAAGTCGTGGAACGGGGCGATGCGCAGCAGCCGCCACAGCAGGCGGAAGCCCTGACGCACCGGGTGCAGGCCCTGGAAGAGCAACGGCACGTCGCGGTAGCAGCGGCCGGCGTCGAAGCCATCGAGCACGCTGCGCAGTTGCTCGGGTGCGGGGTACGTCAGGTTGTGCACGGCGTCCCACGGCGGGCCGCGCCGCAGCTCGTTGTTGCGGAACCGCGGCAGCTCCGACGTCAGCGTGCGGAACAGGTCGACGAGGAACCAGCCGTCGGGCGGCAGTTCGGCCGCGGCGCGCTGGCGCAGCAGGCGCAGGCACTCGCGCAAACCGAGCACGAGGCGGTGTTCCTGGGTGACGGGAGCGAGTCGGCTCGGGCGGCCGTGCACGATGTCGGTGACGTCGTCGTCGTTGATCACGAAGCCGCGCAGGCGCAGCAGCGAGGCGAGGAACGGCACGTCGCCGGGCGCTGGACGGCGCACGCCGTCGAGCACGCGCTGCGCCGCAGCCAGCGGTTCATCGTCGTGCGCAGCCGCGACCATGCGCGCAGCCAGCGCAAGGTCGACGCGCTCGAGCACGCTGGGCTGTCGGGTCTGCGGACCGGTCACCGGTCCCTTTTCGGCTGCGTCTCCGCTGCGGCTCACCCCACGTTTCGCACGGCCCGCGACGCCCGCTGGCATCGACACTTCGGCCGCGATCCGGGGGCCTGGACGAACGCCAGGATCCGGGGGCAACTCGCGCCTGCGCCCCCGAGGCCGCGCACGTATGGTGCGGCCCGATGCTCGTCCGCACCGCCCTCGCGATCTCGTTCCTCCTCGCTGCCGTCGCTGCACAGCAGGCCACGCTCGATCCCACCCTGCTCGCCGGCCTGACGGCGCGCAGCATCGGCCCGGCGGTCTGCGGCGGCCGCATCGGCGCCATCGCCGGCATCCCGGGCGATCCGACCACGATCTGGGTGGGAGCGGCGAGCGGCGGCGTGTGGAAGTCGACCGACGGCGGCGTGCGCTTCACGCCGGTCTTCGACGACCAGAACGTCACGTCGATCGGTGCCCTGGCGATCGATCCGCGCAGCCCCGACGTCGTCTGGGTCGGCACCGGCGAAGGCAACCCGCGCAACTCCGCGAGTGTTGGCCGCGGCCTCTACCAGACCCGCGACGGTGGCCGCACCTGGCAACACCTCGGCCTCGACCGCACCGAGCGCATCCATCGCATCCTGCTCCACCCGACCGCGCCGGGCACCGCGTGGGTCGCGGCGTTCGGCACCAGTTGGGGCGAGAACGCCGAGCGCGGCGTGTTCAAGACGACCGACGGCGGCGCGACGTGGCAGAAGGTGCTGTTCGTCGACGAACGCACCGGCTGCGGCGATCTCGTGCTCGACCCGCGCAACCCCGACAAGCTGTTCGCGGCGATGTGGGAACACCGCCGCTTTCCGTGGAGCTTCGACTCCGGCGGCCCGGGCTCGGGCTTGCACCGCTCGCTCGACGGCGGCACGACGTGGACGCGGCTCGGCGAGGAGGATGGCCTGCCGGCCGGCGAACTCGGCCGCATCGGCCTCGCGATCGCCGACAGCGATCCACGCGTCGTCTACGCGCTCGTCGAGGCGAAGAAGAACGCGCTGCTGCGCAGCGACGACGGCGGCTTCAAGTTCCGCCAGGTGAACGCCAGCGAGGACGTGGCGCCGCGGCCCTTCTACTTCTGCGACATCCGCGTCGACCCCCGCGACAGCAATCGCCTCTACAACCTGCACGTCACGATCGACGTTTCGAGCGACGGCGGCCGCACGTTCGGCGGGCTGGTTGGCTGGGACGCGGCGCATCCCGACCATCACGCGTTGTGGATCGATCCGAGCGATCCGCTGCGTTTGCTGCTCGGCAACGACGGCGGCGTCTCGATCAGCAACGACCGCGGCAATTCGTGGCGCTTCTGCGCCAACCTCCCGCTCGCGCAGTTCTATCACGTCGCCGTCGACCACGACGTGCCCTACCACGTCTACGGCGGCCTGCAGGACAATGGCAGCTGGCGCGGTCCGTCGACGGTGTGGGAGAACGGCGGCATCCGCAACCTGCACTGGCAGGAGGTCTGCTTCGGCGACGGCTTCGCGACCGTTCCCGATCCGCAGGACAGCCGGCAGGGCTACGCGATGAGCCAGGGCGGCGCGCTCGTGCGCTACGACCTGCGCACCGGCACGTCGAAGTCGATCCGGCCGCCAGCACCCGACGACGTCGAACTGCGTTGGAACTGGAACGCGCCGATCGCCCTCGATCCGCACGCCGCGGCGACCGTGTACTACGGCAGCCAGCTCGTGCATCGCAGCGACGACCGCGGCGAGAGCTGGCGCGTGATCTCGCCGGACCTCACCACCAACGATCCCGAGAAGCAGAAGCAGCACGAGAGCGGCGGCCTGACGCGCGACGTCACTGCCGCCGAGAACCACTGCACGCTGCACACGATCGCGCCGAGCCCCGTGCGCGGTGGCGTGATCTGGGCCGGCAGCGACGACGGCCGCGTGCACGTGACGCAGGACGGCGGCGCCTCGTGGCGCAGCGTCGAGGACCGCATGCCCGGCCTGCCGAAGGGCACCTGGTGCGCTCATCTCGAGGCCGGCAAGCACGACGCCGCCACCGCGTTCGCGGTCTTCGACGGCCATCGCACGACCGACTGGACGCCGTACGTGTTCGTCACCCGCGACTACGGTGAGACGTGGGCATCGCTGGCGACGCCGGCGATCGACGGCTACTGCCTCGTGCTCGAGCAGGACCCGGTGCGCGCCGAACTGCTGTGGCTCGGCACCGAGTTCGGGCTCTACGTGACGATCGACGGCGGCGCGAACTGGCACCGTTGGTCGCACGGCGTGCCCGCGTGCTCGGCGATGGCGATCACCACGCACCCGCGCGACCACGACCTGATCGTCGCCACGCACGGCCGCTCGATCTTCGTGCTCGACGACATCACGCCGCTGCGCACGCTGTCGGCCGAGGTGCTGGCGCAGAAGCTGCACGTGTTCCCGGTGCAGGCGGCCGTCGCATTCGAGACCGCGCAGACGCCTGGTTCGCGCTTCCCCGGGCAGGGCGAGTTCCGCGGCGCAACGCGGCAGCGTGGAGCCTTCGTGCACCTGATCGTGAACGCGCCCGAGCTGAAGCACCCGGACGCCAAGATCGAGAAGGCGCGCGCTGCGGCGAAGGCCGCCGAGAAGCCGCCAGCCGACAAACCTGCCGACGCGCCGGCGGCGAGCGACGCGCCGAAGCCAAAGCCGAAGGAAGAGCCGAAGGACAAGGTCACGATCGAGGTGCGCGACGCCGCCGGCGTCCTGGTGCGCACGTTCCGCGAGGACGTGAAGCTCGGCCTCAACCGCATCGTGTGGCGCCTCGAACGAGACGGCGGGCCGCGGCCGGCGCGCGAACTGCAGGAAGAGCCGGAGCTGCCGACGGGCGGGCGCGAGGTGCTGCCGGGCGAATACACGCTGACGGTGCGTTTCCAGGGCGAGGCGCGCGAGCAGCGGGTCGTGGTGCTCGCCGATCCACGCGTCGAGATCGCCGCCACCGATCGCGCCGCGAAGGACACGATGCGTGCGCAGCGCGACGAGATCCTCGCCGACCTCCATCGCAGCACGCAGCGGCTCGCGCGGGCACGTCGCGACGTCGACGTCGTCGAGAAGCGGCTCGCGCTCGAAGTGAAGCCCAAGGGTGACGCGGGCGATCCGCAGCAGCCGCTGCGCGACGCGGTTCAGGCGGTGAAGAAGGCACTCGACGCGTGCGACGAGAAGCTGTGGGGTCCGAAGCCCGTGCAGGGCATCGTGCGCGATGACGACGGGCTGCTCGCGAAGGTGCAGACGCTGTTGCGCGTGACCCGCACGCCCGACGCGCCGAATCCGACCGAAGTGGAGTCGATGGCGAAGGCCGCCGCGAAGGCGCCCGAGGTCGCCGCGACGGTCGACGAGTTCGTCAGCGGGCCGCTCGCGACGTTCCGCGCCGCGGTCGAAGCGAGCGGGCTCAGCCTGCTGCCCGGCGTCGAGCCGGTACCGCAGCGTCGTTGAACGGGTAGCGGCCAGCGCAGGATTGCGACGGCGAGCGCACGTGGGCATGCTCGCCGTCAAGGAGAGTCGCCATGCCCACCCGTTCGTTCTCTCGCGCCTTGCTCACTGCCGCCGTCGCGTGCGGCGTGCACGGCGCCGCCGCCGCGCAGGGTCTCGCGCCCGACGTGCATTGGGGCGCCAACGCCTTCCCGCCGATCGACCCCGAAGTGCGCGTCAGCTTGTCGCTGAACCGCTTCACCGAGTTCAGCAAGACGCGCCGTGTCTACAACGACATCGACGAGACGTTCGGCTTCAACATGCTGCACGTCTCGGCGGTCGACCAGATCCCGGCCTGGCCGGACTGGACCTACACCGTCGTCGCCGGCGGCGGCCCGACCTCCGACCAGCCCACCCGCTTCCTGCAGAACGAGTTCCTGCACGAGCTCTGGGGGCTCGACAAGGTGCCCGTCGACGGCACCGGCGACGGTTGGGACTGGCAACTCGGCGGCAGCCTGACGTGGTCGCGCGAGAGCGGCTGGAACGGCCAGCGCCTGCGCTTCTTCGCCGGTAGCGGCGTCACCACCGGTTCGCTCTACCAGGAACTCAACGGCCACGTCGGCGCCGAGATGCTGATCCCGGAATGGCGCGTCAAGCTCGGGGCGATGGAGCGCTACTCGGTGCTCGACGAAGGCGACACGCTGGCACAGGTCGCCGACGAGGCGAACGTGATCCAGCTCTACGCCGGCTACGCGCCCGAACGCATCGACAGCACGGCGTGGTTCATGGAGTTCCTCGGCAACCCCGAGTTCGGACTCACCCTCTCCTACGACACCGGGCTGTTCGTCGAATCCGGCGGCGGCTCGGGCATCGGCACCTGGTTCATCAGCCTGCGCGTGAAGTGGGCGAGCGGGCTGATGTACGAGATCTGGAACGACATCGCCAACGGCACCGACTTCGGGCCGTCGATGGGCATGACGTTCAGCGTGGACCTGTTCTCGCTCCTGCCGCAGAGGTGGTACTGATGGCTTCCATACGCTGGCTCGTTCTCGGCCTTCTTTCGTTCGTCGCAGCGTGCACGCCGGTGCCGCTCCTCGTCGTCAACCCGCACGCCGGCCTCGAAGGCACGGGCGAACGCATGCTGCGCATGCGCTTCGCTCGGCTCGCGCCCCAGGAGACCACGGCCAGAGCCCAGCCGCCGACCTCGACGCTCGTCTATCGGCTCGGCGACCCCGGCGCCGACGGCTACGCGCTGTCGGTGCTGTTGCCGTTCTCGGCGCGCAACGCCGGCGACGCGCCGTGGCCGCTCGGCTCGAAGGCGTTCACGTTGGCGCGGCCCGACGGCGCTCCGCAGCTGCTGCCGGCGCACGCGGAGTTCCCGATCCTGACGCTGGCGCCGCACAGCCACGCGCGCTTCGAACTGCCGTTGCGCTTCGAGGCACCGCGCGACCGCGCCGCCGAGCTGATGTGCTGCATCTACAGGCTGCAGGTCGTCGCCGACGAGGAAGCGTTGCTGGTGAAGGAGCTGTCGCTGGCGAAGGTCAGCCAGCCGACCGACCTCGGGAGAATGGCCGCGCTGTTCGTGGCGACGATCGGCTTGATCGGGCTGCTGTAGCGGGCGCCCCCGGGGCCCAGGTGGGAGCGTCGGGCGACTAGGATCGCGCCCTTCCCCGACGCCCACCCACCCGGAGCCCGACCGTGAAGACCCCACTGCTGCCGCTCGTCGCCGCATTCGCCGGCCTGTTGTCCGCCCAGACCTGTCCCGACCGCACACTCGGCGTCAACCTGGGCGTCGGCGACGACACGATGTTCCCGATGCAGCCGATCGGCTTCGCGTTCCCGTTCGCGGGTTCGACCTGGACGGACGTGCACATCTGCGCGAACGGCTACTTCTTCTTCTCGAACAACAACGTGCCGGCGGCGCCGACGACCGGCGACTACAGCAGCTCGCCACTCGAACTCGGCTCGCAGTCGCCGCGCATCGCGCCGCTGTGGTGCGACCTCAACCTGACGGCCCCGAACGGTGCCGGCGCCTGGATCGCCAACACGTCGGGAACCAAGTGCACGATCACGTGGGACAACGCCGTCAACTACGGGATGACGACGCGCTTCCAGATGCAGGTCCAGCTGTTCCCGACCGGCGAGATCCAGATGTTCTGGTCGGCGGGCGCGACCAACAACTCGACGTACAACTACGTGGCCGGCGTCGGTCTCACCGGGCTGTCGCCGGGACTCGGCGTCGTGCTGACCGGTTCGACCGACCTCTCGCCTGGCGGCACGACGGCGAGCAACACGCTCTACGAAGCGTTCTCGACGCAGGGCTTCTTCGACCTCGGGCTGAAGAGCCTGCAGCTGATCCCGCTGTCGCCGGGCTGGGTGTGGATCGCGACGCCATGGACGGGATGCGCCACCACCACCGACTACGGCAGCGGCTGCGTGAACGCGCGCGACTCGTTCTACGAGATCATGCCGGCGAGCCAGTGGGACCTCGCCAACTCGACGCTCTCGTTCGTGCGCAACGGCAGCGGCTACACGGTGACGGCGAGCGGGCCCGGCGCGTGGTTCACGCCGAGCGCTGCAGCCGTGATCGTCGCCAACGGTGACGACGTCGTGCAGACCGTGGCGCTCGCTTCGCCGATGCCGGTGCCCGGCGGCACGACGTCGGCGCTCTCGATCTCGTCGAACGGCAACATCGCGCTGGCCGCGACGGGCAACGGCGCCGGGTTCGCGCCCGACGTGGGCAACTTCCTCGCCTTCGCGCAGACGGGCATCGCGGCGGCGTTCCACGACTACAACCCGGGCCTCGCGACCAGCGGCAAGGTGCTGTTCGAACAGGCGGGCGGCTTCGCCTACGTGACCTGGAACGGCGTCTTCAGCTACCTGACGTCGAGCCCCGACACGTTCCAGTACCAGTTCGAGCTCGCGACCGGCAACTGCACGATCGTCTACGGGGCGATGAGCACCGGCGCCAACGACTACCTGGTCGGCTACTCGCGCGGCGGACCGTCGTGGCGGCCCGAGGAGTCCGACGTCAGCGCGTTGGTGACCGCGCTCACGATCGCCGACGCGGGCGTGCCCGGGCTCGCATTGACGACCAGCGGCCTGCCGACGCTCGGCAACGCCGGCTTCGGGTGGGTCGTGAGCAACGTGCCGAACGTCAGCCCGGTCGCCGCCCTGTTCTTCGGCGCCACGGCACTCCCCGGCGTCGACCTCACGCCGAACGGCCTCGAGAACTGCCGCGGCTACACCAGCGCGGACCTGACGTCGACGACGTTCGCGGTCGTGCATCCGGCCGGCGTCGGCAACCAGCCGTTCGCGCTGCCGGCGACGATCACGTTGATCGGCGCCTCCGTCACGGCCCAGGCCGCGGCGCTGTCGCCGCTGACGACGCTCGGGGCGATCGTCAGCAACGGCAACGAGATCGTGCTCGGCCTCTGAGGGCACGCGGCGCGCGGCTCACCGCGCGCGCGCCGGCTTCTTCTTCGCTGGCGCCCGCGTCACAGCCTGCTTGGTCGCGCGCGGCCGGTTCAGGTGGTCCTGCAGCACGGTCGCGACACACGCGGTCAGCCGCTTGCCCATCGGGATGTGCAAGAACTCGTTCGGCCCGTGCGCATTGCTCTGCGGGCCGAGCACGCCGGTGATCATGAACTGCGCCTCGGGGAACTTCTCGCCGAGCATGCCCATGAACGGGATCGTGCCGCCCTCGCCCATGTAGACGCAGGGCTTGCCGAAGAACGTCTTCGACGCGGCGGCGCAGGCGTTCTCGAGCCAGCCCGCGAGCGGCGGCGCGTCCCAGCCCACGCTGGCCTTGTGCGACGAGAACGTGATCTTCGCGCCGGACGGCGGGTTCGACGTCATCAGCTTCTCGAGGTGCGCGATGCACGCCTTCTCGTCGGCGCGCGGCGGGATGCGCAGCGACAGCTTGAACGTCGAGAACGGGCGCAGCACGTTGCCGGCCTTGTCGACGTGCGGGATGCCGTCGGCGCCGATGAGCTCGACGAACGGACGCCAAGTGCGGTTGAGCACCAGCTCCTGCAGGTCCTTCGCCATGGGCTTGGTGCCCTTCACCCACGGGAAGCGCTGCCACATGAAGTTGCCGAGCACCTTGCCGCAGACCTTCGCCTGGTCCTTCCGCGCCTTCGGGATCGGGACGTAGAACTCCTTGGGCAGGATGCGGCCGGTCTCGCTGTCCTCGAGCCGCTCCATCAGCTGGCGGAACACGCGGAACGTGCTCGGCACCACGCCACTCGCGTCGCCGCTGTGCACGCCTTCGGTCAGGATGTCGATGCGCACGTCGCCGCCGACGAGGCCGCGCAGCGACGTCGTGCACCACAGCTGGTCGTAGTTGCCGCAGCCGCTGTCGAGGCAGACCACCAGCGTCGGCGAACCGATCCGGTCCTTCAGCGCGTCGATGTAGAAGGGCAGGTCGTAGCTGCCGCTCTCCTCGCACGCCTCGATCAGCACGACGCAGCGCGCGTGCTTGCCGCCGGCTTCGCGCAGCGCGCGGATCGCCGTCAACGACGCGTACGCCGCGTAGCCGTCGTCGGCGCCGCCGCGGCCGTAGAGCTTGTCGCCCTTCAGCACCGGCTGCCACGGACCGAGCCCGTCGAACCAGCCGGTCATCTCCGGCTGCTTGTCGAGGTGGCCGTAGAGCAGCACGGTGTCGGTGCCTTCACCCGGGATCTCCATGTAGATCACCGGCGTGCGTCCCGGCAGCTGCACGACTTCGACCGTGAGCCCCTCGATCGGCTGCGCCTTGCACCAGCCCGCGATCAGTTCGGTCGCGCGCTGCATGTGCCCGGCGGCCGCCCAGTCCTTGTCGAACGCGGGCGACTTGTTGGGGATGCGGATGTAGTCGACGAGTTGGGGGACGATGTCCTTGTCCCAGACGCCGTCGACGAACGAAGTGAGCTTGCGGGTTTCCATGCGGCTGGCGCATCCTCGCCGCGGCGCGACGTTTGGCAAGCGCGCGAGCGCGCGGAGCCTGGCAACTGGGCCGGCGCCCGACGTAGTGAGGCAGGGCTGCGCCGCGCGCTACAGCCCTTTGGCCTTCTTGCGGACGTCCTCGAAGATCTGCCGCGCCAGGATCGGGAACGCCAGACCCTGGAAGTCCGCCTCCGTCATGTAGCGGGTGACCAAATGGTCGTTTTCCGCCATGCGCTCGATCATCAGGTCTTCGATCAGCTTCTTGATGCCGAGTTCGAACTTGTCGAGCGGGTTCGCCATCGCCGTCCGCTGGATCTGCTCGTTGTTGCAGGCGCGCTCCTTGATCTGCTCGAAGAACAGCCGGTCCTCTTCGTTGAACTGCGTCCCGAAGCGCGTGTTGAGCACTTCGATGATCTCCGAGAGGGGAACCTGCTCATCCGTGGCCTTGCCTGTGCCGACATCGGTCGGGCCCGCCACGTACTGCTGGTCACCTTCCCGGACCTCGATCGCGCCAGAGAACGTGCGTTCGAGCCGGTAGTACTGCAGGGCCACTTCATCGCCGACCTTGACGATGGTGTCATCCCGGTCGAGCGGCAGGTGCGGCAGGAGGAACCGGCCGAAGCTGTAGAGCATCTCCAGGTCGCGGTCGGCGTAGGGCACGATCTGGCTCAGGAATGCGTAGATCTTGACGTAGCCGGACAGCTTGTCTCGGAAGGCCGTACGCGCATCCTCCTCGGCGAGCGCCTTGAAGCGGTCCACGGCCGGCTGCAGGTGCCGCTGCATGTGCGCGTGGTCGCCGGCAACCTGCTTCTCCTGCGGCTTGTAGAAGATCCTGGCGAAGGCCTCGACCTCGCTCCAGTGGTAGACCTGGGCCAGGTCGAGCTCGTGCTTCAGCGCCTCGAGCTGGCTCGGATCGGAGGTCTCGGCCAGCTCCGTCTTGTCGTAGTACGGCTTGAACGCGCGGAAAATGTNNACGAAGTCGAGCACGAACGGCGCGTCCTTGCCGGGGATCATGCGGTTGAGCCGCGACAACGTCTGTACGGCCTGCACGCCGTCGAGGCGCTTGTCGACGTACATCGTGTGCAGCAGCGGCTGGTCGAAGCCCGTCTGGTACTTGTTGGCCACCAGCAGCACCTGGTAGTCCGGCGAGTCGAAGCGTCCGGGTAGCGCGGCTTCGCTGATCGGTTTGCCGGTGACGATGTCCAAGTTCATCCCCGGTTCCGTGTGCTCCTTGCCGGTGTCCGGGTCCTTCACGGTGCCGCTGAACGCCACGAGGGCGCGCACGCCGGAGTAGCCATTCTCGGCGACGTAGCGGTCGAAGGCCTCCTTGTAGCGGACCGCGTGCAGGCGAGACGAGGTGACGACCATCGCCTTCGCGCGTCCGCCGACCCGATGCATCACGCTGCGTCGGAAGTGTTCGACGATGACTTCGGTCTTCTGCTCGATGTTGTGCGGGTGCAGGCTCATGAACTTCGCCAGCGCCCGGGCAGCCTTCTTCTTGGGGAGCTTCGGATCGTCCTCTGCCGCCTTCAGCAGCTTGTAGAAGGTCGCGTAGGTCGTGTAGTTCGTCAGCACGTCGAGGATGAAGCCCTCCTCGATCGCCTGCCGCATGCTGTAGAGGTGGAACGGATCCGGCTTCCCGTTGGGTCCTGGGCGGCCGAACAGCTCGAGCGTCTTGCCCTTCGGCGTCGCGGTGAAGGCGAAGAACGAGAGGTTCGGCTGCCGTCCGCGCGACGCCATGACTTGGTTGAGGCGGTCCTCCCAGTCTGCTTCGCCCTCGGCGTCTTCGCTGCCAGCGCCGAGGATCGCCTTCAGTTCACGCGCCGTCTCGCCGGACTGGCTCGAGTGCGCCTCATCGACGATGACCGCGTAGCGGCGTTTCTGGATCTCCGCCTCCCACGCCTTGGCTTTGGCCTTCTCCTCGGCGGACGCCTCCTCCTGGGTCCTAGCACCCGCAACGCTCAGCAAGCCGCGGAGCACGAACGGGAACTTCTGGAGAGTCGTGATGACGATCTTCGTGCCATCGACGAGCGCAGCAGCCAGTTGCTTGCTGTCCTCGTCGATCGCCTTGACGACTCCCTGGGCATGCTCGATCTGGTAGATCGCATCCTGGAGCTGCTGGTCGAGCACGCGGCGGTCCGTGATGACCACGACGCAGTCGAAGACCTTGCCATCCTTGGCGTCGTGCAGGCTGGCGAGTCGATGTGACAGCCACGAGATGCTGTTGGTCTTGCCGCTGCCGGCGGAGTGCTGAATCAGGTAGTTGCGGCCGGGCCCTTCCCGACGCGCGGCCTCCACGAGCTTGCGAACGCCGTCGAGCTGGTGGTACCGGGGGAAGATCAGGGATTCCTTCGTGACGTGACGCTGGCCACCGCGTCCGTCATCGACCTTCTCCTCCTTCTTCTCGACGAACACGAAGTGCCCCACGATGTCGAGGAAGCTGTCGCGGGTCAGCACATCCTCCCAAAAGTAGCCGGTCCGGTAGCCGGACGTATGCTGTGGGTTGCCGGCGCCGCATCGCACGCTTCCCGGGTCGCTGCCCCGGTTGAACGGCAAGAACGTGGTGGACTCGCCGCGCAGGCGGGTCGCCATGTGGACTTCGTCCGGATCCGCAGCGAAGTGCACGAGGGCGCGGGTCTTGAACGCGAACAGCGGCGCGCGTGGATCGCGATCGACCTGGTACTGCCGCACCGCGTTCCGCCAGCTCTGGCCCGTGCCGGGGTTCTTCAGTTCGCACGTGGCGATCGGCAACCCGTTCAGGGCGAACACCACGTCCACCGTGTCGTGCTTCCCGGGATGGCACACGACCTGGCGCGTGACCGTGAGTTGGTTCAGGCCGTAGAGCCGGAGGACTTCGTCGTTGAGGCCGTGCGCAGGCTTGAAGTACGCGAGGCGGAAGGTCTTGCCGTAGAACTTGAAGCCGTGGCGAAGGACGTGCACCGAGCCCTTCAGGTCGAGTTCCTTGGCCAGCGTTGCCAGCAGCAGCTTCTCGAGGCCGACACCGTGCAGAGTCCGCATCTCGCCCCACAGCTTCGGCTGGGTCGCTTCGAGGAAGGCAAAGACGCGGGCCGGGAACAGGGCGAGATCGACAGCCCATTCGGCGTTGGTGCCGGCTTGCCAACCGACCTTGCCCAGCATCTCCTCGACGTGCGTCTCGAACGCGCGTTCGTTGGTCTGGCGGCTCACGGCTTTCCTCCCAAGACGAATCGGGCGCGCTCGCGACGGAGCATGTCGTAGGGCGTCATGAACTTGATGCCTAGACCCAGGCAGGCGTCGGGGATCTTGATCTTCTTCTGCGAGGCCGAGGCTACCTCGTGGGTGATGACGACGTGCTTGCCAGCGAGGGCGTGCGCGACGAGGTAGTAGTCCGCGACCTGCAGGAACGCGCTGATGGCAGCCGGCTCGTACCGCTTGCCATCGGAGCGCGGTCCGTTCGCCCAGGCGCTCACCGCGCCGAGTGAGGGAACCACCGCCGCATCTACCGGCACGAAGAAGGTCTTTCCCAGTCCCTGTGCCCAGACCGACAGATCGTCGCCCAGTGCCACGACCTCGTCTTCGATCTTGTCGATGCTGAGGACCTTGCCCGCCGCGTTCTGGGCGATCAGCCAGTCCCAGAAGGCGGGGCAGAAGTCGAAGCCGTAGTGGAGGTTCTTCGCCGAAATGAAGACGTTGGCGTCGAGCAGGTAGGCCATCAGGACACCACCCCGAGGCTCCTTCCCAGTTCGTCGAAGGTGGCCATCTTCTTGAAGCCGAGCAGGCGGAAGGCCAGGGTGAAGGACGTGCGGCCTTCGAGAGTGCTGCTGACCAGAGCCCGCGCAAACGTCTTGCCGGTCCGTACGCCGAGCGTGGCGTAGAAGTCGCCTCCCCCGCTACCGGTCTTGGCGATCTCGATCAGTCGCTGGAGTTCGCTGTTGTAGGCGTCCCAGAACGCCTTCTTGCTCACGGCCCCGGTGTCGTGAATCCGGCGGAGCACCACCAAGGTGCTGACCTTGAAGTGCCGGGCAAGGCGTTGGGCCTCGTCGCGGAGCGGCGCTCTGCGATCGTGCTCGGACCGGACGAGCTCGAGCGGGACCAGTAGCTCCGCGGCGACCTGGTTGCACCAGCGTTCGGTGTCATGCTCAGGGACGGTGGATGCCTGGCTTTCCGAGATACCGCTCTCGCCGAGCCACAGGTGGGCCAACTCGTGCGCGAGCGTGAACATCTGTGCAGCCTTGGTGTCGGCCCCGTTGACAAACACGAGCGGCGCGAGCGGATCAGACAGGGCGAAGCCCCGGAACTCTTGGGGGTCGAGCTTGCGCCGGTTGTTGCTGCCGACAACACCGCTGACCATGACGAGCACCCCGATGTCGTCGGCCTGTTCGATCAGGCGCCGGAGTGCTGCCTCCCACGTCGGCATGCGCCGGCGCTCGTCGATGTCCAGCCCGAGCGTCGTGCGGATCTTGGAGGCGACCGCAGGGATGTCGTCGGTGAGCTTGACGGAGCCGATGAAGGCGAGTGCCGGATCGCCGTTGGTTCGCACGAAGTCGCGATACCAGTCCTGGCGCTGCTGGCAGAGGTAGATGGTGTCGAGCAAGTCCGGGCTGGGTCGGTCGAAGCGCGCGCTGGCAACCGTGCGGAAGTCGGGGATGGGGACGCGCTCGACGGGTGGCCTGTTGAGGAACAGGAAACCGATCGGCGTGTGCGTGGCCTGGGCAAAGTCCTCGAGCTGCTTGAAGGTCGGCTGAGCCTCGCGGCGCTCCCAGGCTTCGAGCTTTGGGAAGCGGTGTTCGAGCGTGGCGATCTCCAGGCCGGAGCGCTCGCGCGCCCAGCGGAGGAGTTCGGGGTTCACGTCGACTCGGAGCATCTGCCTATCCTACGGCGACCGAATTGTGTCCCGGATCACCGCTCATAAGGCCCCCTGAATCTCGAACTTGCGGTAGCGCAGCCATCGCGCAATGCCGTCGAGGTCTGGGAAGAGCTGGCGATCGAACACGCCGTACTGGTCGAGGCGTCGGCGGATGTCGTCGTGGGCCTCGTGATGGATCAGAAGCTCGAGCCAGTCCTTCTCCTCGACCGACTGAAGGGGCCGATGGCAGGCGAGCAGGACGCTGTCCTGGGCGCGCATCCGCGGCGAGATGTGCGGCGGGTGGTAGATCACGTCTTCCGTGATGTCGAAGGGAGATGGGATCTTGGTCGCTGCTTCCTCGGCCACCTCCTCGGCGTCGGGGGTCTCTGCCTTCTCCTCTTCGGGCTCTTGAGTGTCCCCGACGCCGAACTTGGAGTAGGGATCATCCCCGGCAGGCCGCTCTGTCGCCGTGTCGCGCACGGGCCGGACCGTTCCGTTGTTGCGCGAGAAGTCCGTGTAGCGGATCGGGTCGCTGGTCAGCACGTAGACTGCGCTGTGCACGGGCTTGTCGTCATCGTCGGTCTTCGTTTCGCGAACCGCGAAGTAGAGCGCGACAAGCGGATTGGTGGTCCAGTCCATGAACCGCGTCGGCAACCCGTGGTGCTGCGCGATGGCGAGGCTCTGCCACTCGTCGCGAGGCAGATGCTGAACGTGCGTGACCAGGTGGTTGCTGAACACGTCGAGAACCTCCCGCTCGAGGTCATCGAGTTCACGAAGTGGCTTCGCGTTCAGGTGTGCGAATCGACCGAGCGACGGCTTCAAGTCGTAGCCTGCCGAGACGAGCTTCGTCTGGCCTCGGAAGTACTTCCGTCCTTCCGGCAACTCGTCGCGCACCGTCTTGAGGTACTCCTCGAAACTGTTGATTTCGAATGCCGTAGTCATGACGCGACACTCCGCACGTCAACCTTGCCGGTGACCGCTGCGGTGATGAGGGCTGTGCGATACTCGCTCAGTCGGTCGATGGCCTTCACAGCCTTCAGAATCATGGGGTCAATGTCGCTTGTCGCGCCGGCCAAGAAGTCGGCGATAGCCTCCTGCTCAGGCAGTGGGGGCAATGGCAGAGGAAGATTGGCGAGCTGCTCGCAAGTGATCGCGCCTTTCGTGCTGCCACCGCCGTCACTCTCACTCCGTAGGTAGTCGTAGGCGGAATCGAGCGCGCGGCGCAGAAACCACGTGCTCATCAGTTGCGGATCGGCCTTGATGAAGGCGAGGTGCTGATTGATGGTGGCTTCGAAAAGAAGCGTTGTTGCCATCCCACGAGTCCGCCCTTGCCCCGTGATACCAACCAGTACTGCAGGCGGTGGGATCCTCGGCAGATGGCATTCCTTGAGTGCAACCTCGGTCACGAACTCATCCGCCGACGTGACGCTCTCTTGGTTCGCGAACGAGCTGTTGAGCCAAGGGTAGGTCCCATCCTCCCAGTACGCATCGTTGTCTCGGTTGGGCGTGGAACCGTTGCCCACTCGTCCGATCCACTTGATCTTCCGTGTAGACCAGTGGCGCGGGATATCGCCGAGCCAGTCGATGCCGGAGGGCTTGAGCTTGGGGTTGGGGTCGAGGCCGGCGGCGCGGGCGGCGGCGGGGGGGAGGCCGCGGGTGACGGTGCGCGAGATGAGCGCGGTGCGCTTCTCCTGGAGGCGCTCGATCAGCGTGCGCTTCTTCGCGATCAGGGCGTCGATCCTCGCCGTCTCTCGGTCGAGGAAGTCGGCGATGGAGCGCTGCTCGTCAGGTGGCGCGATGGGGACGAGGCAGTTGCCGATGAAGTCCCAGTTCGCACGAGGCATCTTCGAGCCGTAGGTGGAAGAGTCCACTAGCTCGATGAACCCATCGGAGAGCAACGAGTAGAGAAGCGCACGCCGGCCGAGAGACATCCCCTTCAGAACGAGCAGTTCCGTGGAACACACTCCGCAGAAGTCTGGGTTGCACGCCTTGGCCAAGTAGGGCCGGAGCTTGCCGAACAGCGTGTCGCCGGCGGCGAATGTGTTCGCGGTACCAGTTGGCACGACGTCGGCGTTGATGGGCAGGAGGCGGCCGGTCCACGACTCGATGTTCTCCAGCCCGATGTACGGAACGGGGTTCTCCTCGTCGGCTTCGACCTTGTGGTCGCTCAGTAGCACTGCCATCTTGAGGCGCTTGACGTCCCAGTGCCCTGGCACTTCGCCGAGCCACTCGACGCCGCTGGCCTTGTACTTGGGGTAGGGTGGCAACTTCATGCTCCCGCCTCCTGCTGAAGCCGCTCCGGGTTCCAGATCTGCTCCGCGAGCTTCCGGTACAGCTCCTGTCGCGCGTCGAGATCCGCCTTCTTGAACTCAGAATGCGCGTGGAACGGAAGCGCGCTCTCCGACACGAACCTCTTGAACCCAGGGTTCCGCTCGTACGCCTGCGCATGCAGGCTGCGAGCGAGCAGGTTCTGCCCAAGGTAGTGCTCCCGCTTCTCCCGGTACGGCAGGTCCCCGTAGCTCGCGTTGAAGCTCTTCGGCAGCAAGACCAGCCCACCGATCCGGTTCCGGTACTCTGCGAACTCGCTCGGGTGCGAGAACTCGTCCGTGTGCCGCTCCGCGTGGTCGGCCCAGATGTGCTCGATCTCGTAGCCCTTCTTGCCGCGCTGTGCGTACTCGACATACCGGGACGCAAGCCCTGACCGAGTCTCGACGTAGTCGGTCATGCGGGCCAGCAGGCGGTGGACGGGTGGGCCGTTCATCGCATGCAGGCCGAAGTTGGAGTTGCGGTCCGTGGACGCAAACGTCTCTTCGTCGGCGTCGAGGCGCGCACGCAGCGAGGCCGCGAGCTCTGCGGCACTCTTGCCGCGGATCTCGCGCATGGCGACGAACATCGCGTACTGCATCGTCGAGTAGTCGATGTTGCGCCAGTTCCAGATGCGGCGATGGATCAGGATGTCGATCCATGCCGCGGCGATCCGCACCTTGCGCAGCGCGGCGGCCTCATCGTCTTCGGTGCGCAGCGCCGCGAGCAGCACGGCGTACTGCAGCGTGAAGTTGTGCTGGGCATTGAAGTGCACGCATTCCAGGCCAGGCGTCAGCTCCTCGCCGGCCAGGCGGAGCCGTTCGTACCAGCGCGTGAAGAAGGCGAAGTCACGTTCGATGAAGCGGGCGAAGTCCGCACCGCCCGAGAGACCGAGTTGTTCCTCGTGGTCGCGAACCCAGCGATGGAACTCGGTGCCGATCAGATCGAAGTCCTGCGGCGCAGCACCTCGCTTGCGTTCGCGGATGGTCTCGGCGAACTGGCTGCGCAACCATGACTTGATGCCGTCGGCATCCTCGTCCTTGCCGATGGAGGCCAACGCCTGCACCCGCTCCTTCCAGGTCTTGCTGGCGCGCGTGCGGATCATGCCGTCTCGGATGTTGGCGAGCAGGTAGCCCTTCAGCATGTCCGCGGGCGTCAGGGACAACCCACGGTCGTTCATCGTCTCGAAGATCGTGTAGGCGTCCCCGTCGGAGTAGGCGGTGATCTCGATCAGGTGCACGTTCTCGATCAGCCAATCGACGAAGTACGGCAGCGCAGCGCCGGTGACGTCCTCGGGCAGCAACTCTCCGATGTCGGAGTACCGCGCCACCATGGTGGCGACGGACTCGTTCGGGTCCGCGTCGTTGAAGGCCTGACCGGTGTAGAGCGCCTCCATGCAGGGCGTGCGGTCGGGCACGTCGAGGTTGAATGACCGTTGGTCGTACTTCTCCGAGAAGATGAGGTCGGTCAGCTTGCCCTTCGCGTCGGGCAGGCGATGCAGCAGGTAGATCAGCAGCAGCGTCAGGGTGGTCAGGCGCTGCTGTCCGTCGATGACGAACTTCTGCCCGTCCTTGTCACTGAGGATGATGGAGCCGAGGAAGTAGTGCCCGTAGTCGGCGACGGCACTGCGCGGGTGCCCCGGCTCGTAGCTCTCGAGGAACTTGCTGGTCAGGTCGTCGATCAGCTCGGCTACGTGCTTCTGCTTCCACTTGTACTCGCGCTGGTAGTAGTCGACCGAGTACTTGCGACCGGCCAGCAGCTCGCGAACGGTCCGCGCGCGCCCGTCGATCTCGCGCGAGGGTCGATTGCCGGCGGTCACGCCCCCTCCTCGGCGCTGCCGGTCACGTCGGCGAGCATCTGCATGATCTCGCGTTCGAGCTGCTTGATGTCGGCTTCGATGACCTCGAGCGGACGGGGCGGCTCGTACACGTAGAAGTGCCGGTTGAACGGGATCTCGTAGCCCACCTTCGTCTTCGTCGTGTCGATCCACGCGTCCGGCACGTGAGGGCGCACCTCGCGCGCGAAGTACTCGTCGATGCTCGCCTTGAGCGGGACCGTCTCGGTGTCGCGCAGGTCGGAGTCCGCCTCGGCGGTTCCGGAGCGGTCCCTGCAGACTTCGGCGGTCTCATCCCGTTCGCCGAGGGCCGCAACCACTGCCTTCAGCTCGGGCGCCGTGAGGTTGACGCCCGAGGCGCGGTCGAGGTCGCGCAGGGCGGACAAGAACTCGGTGCGATCCTTGTAGATCCGAGACCCGTGCTGCTTCGCGAAGCTGGTCAGCAGGCCACGGACCTGCTCCTGCCGCTGCTTGCCGGCCTCGATCTCGTCGAGCCGCGCCTTCTCGTTCTTCTTGTTGCTCGTGGCGAGGTTGGCGAAGCCACTCTGCGCATCGAGGCGGGCGATGCGCTCGGGACTGGCCTGGAAGTTCAGGCGCAAGGGGCGATCGACCGTGATCTTGTGGTACCCGAAGTCCTCGTTGTCGAAGACCTTGCTCACGACCCGGGTCTTCTCGACGGGTTGCCTCGTGATCGGATCTTCCTCGACGAACGTACGCGTCTCGCCATCCTGGAAGTTCCCGAAGATGCGGGTGAGGTCGGCGATCTGGTCCGGCTCGGTTGCGCGATCCAAAGGGTCACCGATCTTGTTCCGCTTGTTGCCGAGGCTCTTCGTCATCTTGACGAAGAAGCGGCGACCGTCGATGAGCTGGACCTTGCCCTTTCGCTGGGGCTCCTTCCTGTTGGTCAGGATCCAGACGTAGGTCGAGATGCCGGTGTTGTAGAAGAGCTGGTCCGGCAGGGCGACGATCGCCTCAAGCCAGTCGTTCTCGAGGATCCACTGGCGGATGCTGCTCTCGCCGCCGCTGCCCGCATCGCCCGTGAACAACGGCGAGCCGTTGAAGACGATGCCGATGCGGCTGCCACCTTCCTGCGGCGTCCGCATCTTGGCCAACATGTGCTGCAGGAAGAGCAGCGAGCCATCGTTGATGCGCGGCAGGCCTGCGCCAAAGCGACCGTTATAGCCAAACGACTCGGCCTCATGCGCGATATACCTCTGCTGCTGTTTCCACTCGACGCCGAACGGCGGGTTAGCCAGCATGTAGTCGAAGCTGTGTTTCCTGCCTTCCGTGTCGCGGTCGAAGCCGTCCTTGGTGAAGGTGTCGCCGAGAACGACGTTGTCGGCGTCGTCGCCCTTGATCAGCATGTCTGCCTTGCAGATCGCCCAGGACTCATCGTTCCAGTCTTGGCCGAACAGGTGTGGATCGGCGTCGGTGTTCAGATCGCGGATGTAACGCTCTGCCACGGACAGCATGCCACCGGTACCGCAAGCCGGATCGTAGATGGTCTTGACGACATGACTCTTGCGCAGATCCTGCTCTGGGGAGAGGAGAAGGTTGACCATCAGCTTGATCACCTCCCGCGGCGTGAAATGCTCTCCAGCCTCCTCGTTTGACTGCTCAGCGCCGATCCGGATGAGTTCTTCGAAGACGTAACCCATTTGGATGTTGGCTTGCGCGGGCGTCAGGTCTGGGAAGGTGAGGTCAATCTTGGGGTCGCAAAACGCCTTGATGACTTCGTACAGCAGGTTCTTCTCGGCCATGCGCGCGATCTGCTGATCGAACGCGAACCGCTCCATGATCTCGCGGACGTTCTTCGAAAAACCATTGATGTAAGCATTGAAGTTGGGCGCGAGCTGGTTGGGGTCGTCAAGGAGTTTCGGCAGATCCAGCTTCGACAGGTTGTAAAACGGCCTACCGGTGATCCGCTCGAGCACACTGCGCACCACTGTCTCTGACTTGGTCTTGATGGTCGAGTGCTCGGCCAGTACCTGAGCTTTGGTGGGCGCCAGCAGTGAGTCGAAGCGACGCAGCACTGTGAGCGGGAGGATGACCTTGCGGTACTCGTTGCGCTTGTAGGGGCCTCGGAGCAGGTTGCAGATGCTCCAAATGAAGTTGGCGAGTTGGGCGTGATTCCCAGTGGTCATGCGACACTCCAGGAGTGGGCTTGCGGGACACGCAACAACCGACCGCTCGTCGATGGTGCGCCAATTGAGGACTGCCGAGTACAGACCTTCAGGTGTTGCCAGCATGACTCCCTCGGCAACCAGGAAGTGCTGGCGGCGCGGTACTCGCAGCCGTGCTCGGGGTCGGCCCCGTGGGCCTTCTGAGCTCCGAGCTCCGCGCGCCTCGTCTCGAAGGCATTGGTAGCGGTGGCGCTGTTTGTCTTGGTTGGCGTCTTCGCCATCAGCTTGCCTTTTGCTTGGTGAGATTCGTCATGGAGGCTCTAGACGCAATGTCCGTAGCATTCTAGCCGATTCACTTGATGTTCTTTATCTGCTTCACTCAAGGGATCTTGAGGCAGGTCGCGAAGTAGAGGACAACTGTCGCGCGAAACTGGCGAACTCGGCGCCTGAACGCTGACGACCTAGATGCCCATTGGGCGTGCTACGGCAAGAACAACTGAAGCCGATCACCTGCCGGCTAGCGGACATTTTCCGAATCAGCGCGCGACGGCCGGAGGCTGATAGACACTACTACAAATGGCGGTACTGCAGGCTCTAGTTCTGCCATACGTCGGTTTTCTCTTCTGCAGCGAGGAGTGCCCGCAGGCAGGGAGGCGCGGTGCAGAGTGGCAAGTCTGTCAGTTCCCACAACGGCGATTCGATAAAATTTTTGGTGCATGTTGTCATCAGGCAAAGGTGATCCACTTGCACCACGACACGGGCCTCCGAGGCTTGGTTGCGTCTGCCAGGCGCCGTTTTGTCCGAACACGGCCCGACTGGTCATTTTCGATAGGTACGCAGCGTGCCCCCATGATCTGATAGTATCGTGACGATCACGAAATTGTAGAAGACAGAATGGCCGATGAACGTGTGACAGTCACTAGGAGAGGCAGGCCACCCAAGGGCGAGCAGCCAATGAGTGGCAGCGAGCGCAAGCGCGCCCAAAGGGCTCGCGACAGACGGGCGGCCATAGACGCCATTGGCGATGAGCAGAACGCATCGCTACGGGCGCTTCTGGCAGTTCTCGGGCGCGCTGAAGCGTCTGAGCCAGCCCGGTTGTCAGCACAGCGTGCCTGGGCTGAAATCGGCCGACGCTACGGATTCGTGACCATCACGAAATAAGGGGAGAGCATGGAAACGATTGAAGGAACAAAGTTGGGCAGCTCTGCGGTGATCCCTTTCCAGGCGACCGCCGAAACAGTGCCAGCACCGAAAACGGGAGCGTATGAGGCGGTGCGCTTCAACGCCATGAAGCACGGCGTTCTTTCCAAGCTCGCAGTGCTGGCGCACGAAGATCATGCTGAGTTTGCCGACCTGCTGGCGGCCTTGATCGACGAACACCAGCCAGCGGGAATAACGGAGCGACATCTGATCGATGAGCTCGCCACGATCATTTGGCGAAAGCGACGGATCTTGCTGGCCGAAGGCGCGACCATCAATCAGGGGTTGAAGACCGCTGCACGCAATGCCACCAGCGTGATTCCTGCCGCGGCGCCTTTCGAGCGTGGTCTATCTGGCAAGAGCACCGACATTCGTGACTTGATGGACCTGACACCGCAGGATGTAGCTGATTACCAGAGAGATACTCGGCACGACCTGGAGGCCACCCAAATGGCTGTGGCGACCCTCCGGCGCGGCGGTGCCCATGCCTATAACAAAGCGCTGCGCGTGCTTCTACCGGCCTCACGTGAGTGGTGGGAAGAGTCTGTCGCTGGTGAGGAATACCCGGCGACCGCCCAAGGGCTGTCCGACTTCATCAGCACTGAGCTGGAACCACATTGCTTGATCATGGAAAAAGAGGCTCGCCACCATGAGGCGATCAAGGCACAAGCCGTGGGCGAAGGCCTGCAAGCGCATCGACTCGAGAAGCTCAACCGCTACGAAACGCACCTTGACTGCAAGTTTGAGCGAATGCTGGCCATGCTTTTGAAGCTGAAAGAGCTTCGTAGCGGGTAAATGGGTACAACAGTGGAAACAGACGCAAGGCAAAGAGTGGCAAGGCTTTCAGGCATTCTTGCCAAGAAGGATGCTGCAAACTTACTTGATGATTTCGGCAAAATGCGGAGAACAAGAAAATGGGTAGCATCGGCAGCGGACGGCGCGGGGACTGTGGCGCGAAAGACACCACTGCAAATTCACGACCCCTGGACATTCGGAAGTTGCAACGTGCAGGTGTCCTGATACCTGGGCGCTGTTTCTGGTGGCAATGGACGGTCAATGACCGTCCGGTGGCGGACATTCAGGGACGGGTGGAAGTCCAGCGCGTCGTCCTCGTTTACCGCTACCGCAGCGGTGCTGATGACAGTTGGCATGATGTCGAGCAGCCTGTTTTCCTGGATCACACAGCCTGCACCTATGGCGGGACGAGGTGCTGGTGGGTCTGTCCGACCTGCACTCGGCGTGTAGGAATTCTCTATGGTCATGGGAAGCTCTACGCTTGTCGTCACTGCTACCGCTTGGCGTATGAGAGCCAGCGGGAAACTGCTGACGATCGAGCACGGAGGCAGGCTGACAACATCCGGCGCTGCTTGGGCTGGCCTGCGGGCATTGCGAATCCCAAAGGCGGCAAGCCCAAAGGAATGTACTGGCGCACCTTCGAGCGCCTGACCGCGATCCATGATGTTTGTGTCGGGGTATCGCTGGCGGGCGTAGCGAAATGGCTGGAGTCGCTGAAAAGCCGGCGGATTGGCGTGGGCAAAGATGTGGATGGCTGGCACTGAATCTGTTTCGCAAAATGGCG
>DDSQ01000111.1 GCA_002343845.1 Planctomycetes bacterium UBA2386
GCCGCCCGCTGATGCTCGGTGGGCGTGCCTGGCGCCCGCTCGTCGGGCGCGGCCACTCGCCCGAGCACCTGAGCCTGCTGGCCGAGGACGGCTCGCTGATGATCGGCGGCGACCAGGTCCTGCCCTCGATCACGCCGAACATCGCCGTGTGGCCGGGAGGCGATGCGGATCCCCTGCGCTCGTACCTGGAGTCGCTGCGCGGCTTCGAGNNGAGCGGCTGGCCGCGGTGCTCGCCGCCTGCACGGAGCCGATGACCTGCCACGCGATGCTGCCGGCGCTGTTCGGCCGGTCGCTGCGCAACGAGGAGCTCGGCTTCGGGCTCGGCGAGGCCATCGCGCACCTGAACTTCCTCGAGTCCGAGGGCCTGCTGCAGTCGTGGCGGGACCCGGACGGGCGGCGCCGCTATGCCCGCCGCCCCGACATCGCGTCCACCTGAAGGGACCCGTCCCGTGACCCTCCCGCGCCCCGAGCCTCACCCGTCGCCCTCGAGCCTGCGCCCGCTGTTCCAGCCCAGGTCCATCGCCTTCCTCGGTGCCTCCGAGCGTCCCAACACGCCGGCCTCGCGCGGGCTGCGCAACTGCCTGCGGCACGGCTTCCGCGGCGGCCTCTACCCCGTCAACCCGAAGTACGCCGAGCTGTTCGGCGTGCGCTGCCACGCCTCGCTGGCGGCCCTGCCCGAAGTCCCCGAGCTGGTGATGATCGGCCTGGGTGCCGAGGCGACGCTGGCCGCCGTGGCCGAGTGCGCCGCGGCTGGCGTCGGGGTCGTCGTGGTCTGCAGCGCCGGGTGGGAAGAGCAGGGCGCCGAGGGGCAGGCGCGGGCGAATCGGCTGCGTGCGCTGATCACCGGCAGCCCGATGCGGCTGCTCGGCCCCAACTGCCTGGGCGCCGGCAATCCCGCGCTGGGCCTGTCACTGGGCTACAACAGCTCCTTCGAGTCGATGCGGCACGAACGTCCCGGGCGCGTGGCACTGGTCACGCAGAGCGGCGCGATGATGGGCGGCCTGCTGCTCAACGCCGAGGACACCGGGGCCGGCGTCGGCCTGTACGCCCACGTCGGCAACGCGATGGACATCGGCATGGAGGAGATCGTCGAGCACCTCGTCGACGATCCCGGCATCGACGTCATCGCGCTGATGATCGAGGGCCTGCGCCAGCCGCAGCGCTTCGTCGCGGCGGCCCGGCGCGCCCGCGAGGCCGGCAAGCCGCTGGTGGTCTTCAAGGCGGGCACCTCGGAACTCGGCAGCCGGGCCGTGCTCTCGCACACCGGCGCCCTGGCGGGCTCGGATCACGTGTTCAGCGCCGTCTGTCGCGAGCAGGGCATCCTGCGCGTGCAGGAGTGCGAGGACCTGATGCCGGCTGCCGCGCTGCTGACGAGCTGGCGGCACAAGGCCGCGGTCGGCGACGGCGGCCTGCTGGTCTTCACGCTGTCCGGCGGCGCGGCCTCGATCCTCGCGGACGAATGCACGACGGCGCGGGTGCCGCTGCCGCCGCTGTCGGCCCCCACCCTCGCGCGCCTGCAGGCCTTGCTGCCGCCCTACGTGAAGGCCGAGAACCCGCTCGATGTCGGCGGGGCGGTGTTCTCCGACCCGCAGTTGCCGCGCGAGGCGATGGCGGTGGCGCTCGAGGATCCCGCGGTGGATGCCGTGCTCTGGGTCGGCGTGGGTGCGCCCCGCGACGAACGCTCCTGCCTGTGGCTCGACCAGGCCCTGGACGTGCTGCGGGCCAGCCCCAAGGCCGGGGCCTTGATTCCCGTCTCCGGTTACGCACAGGAGCCGGGTTTCGCGCGCGCGCGGGCCGAGGGCGTCCCGGTGCTGCGCAGCCTGCGCTCGGCCGCCACCCTGATCGGCCTGGCCCGGGAGTGGCGGCGCCCGCGGGTTCCGCCCGGCACTCCGGGCCGCGACCTGCCGGCCTTGCCGGCCGAGGCACCGGTCCTGGACGAGCTGACGGCGAAGTCCCTGCTGGTGGAACTGGGCATTCCGGTGCCGCCATCGCGCCTGGCCCGCGATGTGGACGATGTTGCCGAGGCCGCGCGCACCCTGGGGGGTGTGGTGGTGGTCAAGGGCATCGTGCAGGGGGTCGTGCACAAGAGCGAGCTCGGGCTGGTGGCGCTCGGCCTGGAGGGGCCCGACGCGGCCGAGGCGGCGGCCCGCGCGATGCGCAGCCGTTCACCGGCCCTGCCGTTCCGTGGCTTCCTCGTCGAGCGCATGGCGCCGCGGGGGGTCGAGGTGGTGCTCGGCATCCACCGGGACCCGGCGTTCGGGCCGGTGCTGATGTTCGGCCTGGGCGGCATCGCGGTCGAGCTGTTCCGGGACGTGGCCTTCGGCACCTGCCCGATGAGCCCGCAGGGCGCGCGCGCGCTGATCGGCATGACCCGCGCGGCGGCATTGCTGCGCGGCTTCCGGGGCGCTGCGCCGGCCGACGAGGAGGCGCTGGTGCAGGCGATGGTCCGGCTGTCGCAGTTCGCGCATCACCATCGCGACGAGCTGGCGGAGGTGGACCTGAATCCGGTTATCGTGCTCCCCGAGGGGCAGGGCGTGCTCGCGCTGGATGCCGTGATGGTGCGCGGCGCTGCGCGGGTGCCGGAAGAGGGCTAGGCTTGGCGAAGACCTTGTACGCGGAGTTGGCCGACAAGCTGAAGCGGCAGATCGGCGAGGGACGCTTCCCCGTCGGCAGCGTGCTGCCGTCGGAGATCGCGCTGTCGACGCAGCACGGCATCAGCCGGTTCACCGCCCGCGCGGCGCTCGCCACGCTGGAGCGCCAGGGTTACCTGAAGCGGCGCGCGCGCGTCGGCAGCGTCGTCGTCGCCCGTCATCCGCAGGTCTCGTACAGCGTGCAGGCCAACTCGGCCGGCGACCTGCTGCGCTTCTCGGAAGCGACGGACCTGCACCTGGTCCAGACCCAGGACGTCGAGGCCGACGCCGTGCTGGCGCGCGACCTCGGCTGCGAGCGGGGCGAGACCTGGATCAAGGTCTCGGCTTACCGCACCTCGCCGGAGACCGGTGCAGCCGTGTCCTGGACCGACTATTACCTGCGTCCCGAGCACCGGGACGTGGTGCCGCTGATCGGACAGCGGCGCAGCTCGCTGCACCACCTGCTCGACAGCCTCAAGGAGCACCCCGTCGAACGCATCGAGCAGCAGATCGAGGCCTGTGCGATGGCCAAGGACGTGGCCGCGGTGCTCGGCGTGCCGCCGAAGAGCCCGGCGCTGAGGGTCGTCTACCGGACGTTCAGCGAAGGCGACCTGGGCCGGCACTACGTGGCCATCTGCCTCTACCCGGCTGGCCGCTTCCGGCTGGCGCAGACGCTGCGGCGCGAGCTCTGAGCGGCCGGGCACGGCGTCGCGCTCACGGATCACGGCGAGCTCACGGCCCATGGGCGTCCCCGCGGCAGCTCCAGCGGATCCGGACGATGCCCTCGCCCGCGTGCTGGAGCTGCTCGCCCGATTCCACGTGCTGACGCTGGCCTGCCGCGATGCCGAGGGCAGCTGGGCGGCGGCCGTGTTCTTCGCCAACGAGGGCCTGGACCTGTACTTCGTGTCCGCGCCCGACTCGCGCCACGCGCGCA
>DDSQ01000137.1:0-3034 GCA_002343845.1 Planctomycetes bacterium UBA2386
AGTCGCTCTTGGCGCGGCTGGCCGACTCGGCGGCCCGACGCGCCTCCTCGAGCTCTCTGGTGCGTTCGGCGATGCGATGCTCGAGCGTGGCGTTGAGCTCGGCGAGTGCGCGCTCCGCGCGCTCGCGCTGCGTCACGTCCCGGAAGCCGTAGACGCGGCCCGTGGGGCGGCCGTGCATGCTCAGCGGCGCGACGTGGCGCATCAGGAAGCGGCCGTCACGCAGCGCCAGCGCCGGCAGCTCTCGCCCGGTGTCGTCGCCGGCGCCGATCATCGCGGCGAGCGGGTGCGGTTGCCCGGGCTCCAGCGCCGCCGCCAGCCACTCGGCGATGCGCGGGCTGTCGGCGGGCGCCTGCCAGCCTGCCGGCAGGCGCCAGAGTGCCGCGAAGCGCTGGCTGAAGCTCACGATGCGGCCGCTGCGGTCGGTGACGATGACCCCGTCGGCGGTGGCCTCCAGCGTCGCGGCGCGTTCGGCCGTCGAGCGTGCCAGCGCGAGGTGGGTCTTGACGCGGGCGCGAACGACGGCCGGGTTGACGGGCTTGGCGATGAAGTCGACGGCGCCGAGTTCGAGTCCACGCGCCTCCTCGTCGGTCGAGTCGTGGCCCGTGACGAAGATCACCGGCAGATCGCGCGTCGACGGGTCTGCCTTCAGCCTGCGGCACACCTCGTGGCCGTCGAGTCCGGGCATGACGACGTCCAGCAGCGCCAGGTCCGGCCGCTTGTCGCGGCACAGGGCCAGCGCCTGCACACCGTCGGTGGCGACGAACACCTGGTAGTCGTCGCCGAGCGCGCTGCGCAGGGCGCGTGCGTTCGCGGGTTGGTCGTCCGCGACCAGGATCCGGGCGCGCTCGGCCGCGGCCGGCGCCTGCGCGGTCGCCGGCGCTGCGAGCGTGCCCTCCACGTCAGGACTTCGAGAGCGCGGCGGCCAGCGCCTCGCGGGTGACGGGCTTGGACACGGTGCCGCCGATCTTCAGGCGGTGGAAGCGCCCCATCAGGGCCGCCGAGTTCATGGTGCGCGCATCCATGCCCGAGACCACGATCACCGTGCCGGCGAAGCGGCGCGAAGCGAGATCCTCCATGAAGAGGAAGCCGTCACGCCCGGGCATGTTGAGGTCGCACAGCACGACCTCGGGCATCGTGCCGTCGAGGCTGCGAATGGCCTCCTGGCAGCCGCGGGCCGTGCGCACCTCGCGCACGCCCAGTTCGTCGAGCATGTCCCTGAGGAACTCCAGCATGAACGCGTCGTCGTCGACGACGAGGGCGCTGGCGACGACGCGCCGAGAAGCATCGAGCAGGGGGGCGGCGGTCTGGGACACGGCGGGCCTTTCGAGCTACGTGACGGGAGGGATTCTGGTGACGAGTGGCCGCAGGCGTGGCGGCGAACAGGCACGGCAAAGGCACTCAATTGGGTGCGGACTGCGCGCAGTCCTCCAACTCGGCCAGCCAGGCGCGGCACCGTCCGAAGGCGTCCTCGAAGTCGAGCCGGTCGATGGCGGCCGCCAGCGGTGCCAGCCGCTGCGCAGCCGCCGGGCCGCAGGCTTCGCGCAGCACGCTGAACGCGTCTTCGGCCTGCATGTCGCGATCGCCGAGCAAGGCGACCAAGGCTTCGAGCCTTGGGCGCAGGTCGGCCGGCGACGCGGCTCGGCCGGGTGCCTGCTCGGCCTCCATCGATGCGGCAGCGGCGGCCAGGCCGGCACCGGCACGGGCCGCTTCGCTGCGCCACAGCGCGACCACTTCGGCCGCGGGGGGCAAGGGCTTGCCCGGCTCGCCGAGCAGCGACTCCAGGGCCCGGGCCTGGCGGGACAGGCGCTGCGCACCCAGCGTGGCGGCCAGGCCCTTCTGCGCATGAGCCCAGCGCCCGGCCCCGGCACGATCGCCCGCGTCCAGCAGTCCGCCGAGTGCTTCGTGCGATCCCGGGAGCTCGCCGATGAAGGCGTGCAGCGACCGCAGGAAGGGCGTGCGCTTGCCGCCGAAGCGCCCGAGCGCGGCCGCGATGTCGAATTCGACCGCGGCCTCGGCGTTTGCCGGCACGGGCGCCGGCGCGGGGCGCGTCCCGCCCGTGTGCCGCAGCAGCGTCGCGACCAGCCCGTCGAGGTCGAACGGCTTGCCGACGTGGTCGTTCATGCCCGCGGCCAGGCAGGCCTGGCGGTCGGAGTCCATGGCATTGGCCGTCATCGCGACGATCGGCAACGCACCGAGGCCCGGGTGACGGCGGATCTCGGCCGTCGCACCGAGGCCGTCCAGCACCGGCATCTGCAGGTCCATCAGCACGGCATCGAAGCGCCGCGGCCCGCGACACACCGCGTCGACGGCCTTGGCGCCGTCCTCGACGAGCACGACGTCGGCGCCTTCGTCGCTGAGCAGCTCGAAGGCGATCTGGCGGTTGTTGGGGTTGTCTTCCGCCACCAGCAGGCGCAGTCCGTCCAACCGTCGGGTCTGTGCCGGCGCGGGGTCGGCGTGCCGGCCGTTGCGATGCTGGCGCGCCTCCTGCACGGCGCGCGCCAGCGTGGCGGCGAAGAAGGGCTTGACGAGGATCGCCTGCGCCTGGCCGGCGTCGACGCGACGCCGAAGGCTGTCGTCGAGCACGTCGTGGGCCAGCAGGATCACCATGCCGTCATGTCCCGGCGCGCCGCCCTCGAGCGGGCTCCGCGCAGGTCGTGCCGGGTCGGGCCACGGCATGTCGGCGTCGACGAAGAGGGCGTCATGGGGTCGGCCTGCGGCGCACGCCTCCCGTACGGCTGCCTGCGCAGCGGCCGCATCGGCAACAGCGGTCGCGTCCCAGCCGAGCTGGCGGGCGGCTTGCAGGAACAGCCGCGCCGTCGCGGGGGCGTCGTCGAGCACGAGGCAGCGAAGGGCGTCTTGCGGCGGCGGCGCGCCGTCGTCAGGCGCCGGCGCCGCGTCTGCAGTCTCCGCGTCGTCCAGCGGCACCTCGAAGCTGAACGTGCTGCCGGCCCCCGGCGCGCTGCGCACCGTCAGCGCCCCACCCATCATCGCGACCAGCCGCTGCGTGATCGACAGCCCGAGCCCGGTACCGCCG
>DDSQ01000137.1:3084-3228 GCA_002343845.1 Planctomycetes bacterium UBA2386
GATGCCGATGCCGGTGTCGGAGACGCTGAAGCCGACGATCAGCCGCCGCCCCTGTCGCGACCGCACGCGCAGCTCGACCGTGACCGTGCCGTGCTCCGTGAACTTGACGGCGTTGCCGCCGAGGTTGATCAGGATCTGGCGCAG
>DDSQ01000206.1 GCA_002343845.1 Planctomycetes bacterium UBA2386
GAGCCGACGAACCACCTCGACGCGCAGGTCACCGACTGGCTCGAGAACTGGCTGCTCGCGGCGGCGATGCCGATCGTGCTGGTCACGCACGACCGCTACTTCCTCGACCGCCTGTGCACGCGCATCGTCGAGTTCGACCGTGGAGCCCTGCACGAGTACGAAGGCGGGTATCGCAGCTACCTGGTGCAGCGCGCCGACCGCCTCGAACGGGAAGCGCAGCACGAGAGTGCTCGCCTCAACACGCTGCGCCGCGAGACCGAGTGGGTGAAGCGTGGTCCGCCCGCGCGCACGACCAAGGCCAAGGCGCGCATCGAGCGTCACGCCGCCCTGCTCGCCGCCGCGCCACCGCCCGACGCGGCCGAACTCGAGTTCGCGATCCCCGAGGGGCCGCGTCTCGGCGACTTCGTGCTGCGGCTGCGCGGGGTCGGCAAGGCGTTCGGGGGTCGTGCGGTGCTGAAGCCGTTCGATCTCGATCTCGGGCCCGGGCAGCGCCTGGGCATCGTCGGCAAGAACGGGGCCGGCAAGACGACGCTGCTGCGGCTCTGCCTGGGCCAACTCGCCGCGGACCAAGGCACGGTGGCGATCGGGCCGACGGTGAAGTTCGCGTCGATCGATCAGGCCCGCAGCGACCTGTCGCCGACCAAGACGGTGCTCGAGGAGGTCGCGGGCGGCAACGACTATGTCGTCGTCGCCGGTCGCGGCGTGCGCGTCGAGACGTTCCTCGAGCAGTTCCTGTTTCCGGGCGCGATGAAGCACGCGCGCATCGCTTCCTTGTCGGGCGGCGAACGCAACCGCGTGCTGCTCGCCAAGCTGCTGTGTGCTGGTGGCAACGTGCTGGTGCTCGACGAGCCGACGAACGACCTCGACCTGGCGTCGCTGCGGGCGCTCGAGGACGCGCTGCTCGCGTTCCCGGGGGCCGCGATCGTCGTCAGCCACGACCGCTGGTTCCTCGACCGCGTCGCCACGCGCATCGTGCACCTCGATGGCAGCGGCGCGGTGCGTCAGCACGCCGGGGACCTGTCGCTGCTGCTCGAGAAGCTCGCTGCCGAACAGGCCGAAGCGGCGGCCACGGCCGCGCGCGCGGCCGCCGCCGCGAAAGCGAAGGGCAAGGCGGTCGCCGACGTCGCCCGGGCGCCGAAGAAGTTGAGCACGCGCGAGCAGCAGGAACTCGCGGAACTGCCGGCTCGCATCGAAGCCGCCGAACGCGAACTCGCCGCCGTCGACGCCGGCCTCGAGGATCCGGCGACCTACCAGCCGGCGGCGCGGGACCGCTTCGACGAACTCACGGCGGCCCGAGCCGAGCTGCCGGCTCGCATCCATGGTCTCTACGTTCGCTGGGAAGAACTCGAGGCGCGGGCCGCGGCGGGTCGCTGACGACGACTACTTCGGCACGGCCGGCGGCGTCCAGGGCACGTTGCCGGTCAGGGTCTGCAGGAACGCCACGAGCTGGTCGATCTCCTCGGCCGACAGCCCGCGGTCCATGATCAGCGGGTCGCGGTGCTTGTTGTCGATGCCCCCGCTCGCCATCAGCACCACCGCTTCCCGCAACGTCGCGACGCTGCCGTCGTGGAAGTAGGGCGCGGTCTTGGTGATGTCGCGCAACGTCGGCGTCTTGAACGCGCCGGTCCTCGACGGGTCGTCGAACGCGTTCTTCGCGGCTGCGCCGATGTCGGGCTTCTCGGCCTTCATGCCGATGCCGACGTTGTGGAACAGGCGATCGGTGAACAGCGGCGGCGTGTGGCAGACCACGCAGCCGGCCTTGCCGGTGAACAGCTCGTAGCCGGCCTTCGCCTCGGCGGAGAGCGCGTTGGCGTCACCCTTGCCGCTGTCCCAGCGATCGAACGCGGAGTCGCCGCTGCGCAGCGTGCGCAGGAACGACGCCAGCGCCTGGACGATGGACTGCTCGCTCGGCGGGCCGCCCATCGCGGCAGCGAATGCAGCGGCGTACTCGGGCACCGCGGCGAGCTTCGCCGCCGCCTCCTCCGGCTTGGCGGCCATCTGCGCCTTCCACGCCGCGAGCACGTTCGCTTCGAGGGTCTTGGCGCGGCCGTCCCAGTAGAGGCGGTCGAGGTAGCCGACGCCGTTCATCGTCGGCGCGTGGCGCGTGTTCACGCTGCCGTCGTCCTTCGTCGAGAGGGCCTTGCCGTCGGTGAACGCCAGCTCCGGCAGGTGGCACGAGGCGCACGCCATGGTGCCGCTGCCCGACAGGCGGGAATCGAAGAACAACTGCTTGCCGAGTTCGACCTTCTCGCGGCTCAGCGGGTTGTCGGCGGAGGTGACCAGCACGGCCGCGGCGAGGCCCTTCGGCGGCTGCAGCGGGTCGTGCGGGGGTTGCTGGACTTCGGTGGTGCAGGCGGCGGCCAGCAGGAACGACGGCAGGAGCAATGCGCGCATCGGGATGGGCGCGGATTGGAACCGCGCCAAGCCGTCGGCGCCAGCGTCGCGGCGATGGTGGTGGCGTCGTGCCCGGCTCAACGCATGCGGCGATGCAGGCGCAGCGCGCGCAGCAGGTCGCGGTCGCCAGTTTCCTCGAAGAGGCGGCGCAGTTCGTCGCCGCGACCGTCGCGGGGCTTGGCCACGTCGAGCACGGGATCGAACGTGGGGGCGGGGTCGGTCGTGGGAGCGCTCGCGTCGACCGGCTTCTTGGCGCCCTTCTTGACGGCCGCTTCCGCGGCGCGGATCTCCCGTTCCTTGGCGCCGATCTGCCTGCGCAACTCGCGCTCGCGGTTGGCGGCGGCGAGCGCGTCGGCGGCGTCCTTCTCGGCGCGCTCGATCGCTTCGACCGTCAGGCCGTCCTTCTCGACGCGCACGACGGACTTCTTGGCCAGCACGAGCTCACCGCCGACGGTGCGGATCCGGTAGGTGTCGGCGTCCTCGCTGAGCAGGACGCCAGCGATCATGTCGGGCAGCGAGCCTTCGGCGGCCTGGCGCGCGGCTGGGTCGGAGAACCAGAACTTGTCGGCCTTGGCCGGAAGCGCGAACAGCAGCGCCGCAAAGGGGAACAGGAGGATGCGCATGGCGAAGGCTAGCACGGGGATTGCCAGGTGGCGGATCGCCGCGGTGGCGCGCACGGCACGCGCCGGTGACACTGGCGACTCCATGCGTCGAATCGTGCTCGCGTCGCTGTTCGCATCCATGATCGCGACCCGAGCCGAGGCCCAGGAACCCGCGGTCGAGGCGCTCTTCGACGGGCGCACGCTCGCCGGCTGGCGCGGCGACCCGGCGATCTGGCGCGTCGAGGACGGCAGCATCGTCGGCTCGTCGCGCGATCAGCGACTCTCGGCGAACACGTTCCTCGTGCTCGAGGGCCGCGAGCCCGGCGACTTCGAGTTCGAAGCGCTGGTGCAACTCGACGGCGACAACAACAGCGGCGTGCAGTACCGCAGTCGTGTGCTCGACGCGGCGGCGTTCCGCGTCGGGGGTTACCAATGCGACCTGCACCCGTCGCCCGAGTACGCCGCGATGCTGTACGACGAGCGGGGGGCGGGCATCGTCTGCAAGCACGGCCAGTTCGTGCGTTGGACCGACTCCGCGCGCGAAGAACTCGGCGCGCTGCGCAAGCCGCGCGCGGTGGACCTGTCGCAGTGGATCAAGCTGCGCATCGTCGCGATGGGCGATCTGGTCTGGCACGAACTCAACGGCGTGGTGGTCACCGCGGTCGAGGATCGCCGGAGCACGGCGCCGCGCGCGGGCGTGATCGCGCTGCAGGTCCACTCCGGCACCCCCATGGTGGTGCGTTGCCGCGAGCCGAAGCTGCGCGAATGGCGCGACGTCGCGGCGATGCAGCGCGCGGTGGCGGTGCCGCCGGCGATCGTGGCGTTGCGCCGGATGGCCGAGGAACGCCCGGCCGCCCCGGCGGGCGCCGATCCGATGTGGATCTGGGACCGCTCGCCCGAGGCCGAGGAGGAACGGTTCTTCCGGCGCGTGTTCCCGCTCGATGCGGTGCCGGCAGCCGCGTCGCTCGTCGTCACCTGCGACAACCACTGCCGTCTGTTCGTGAACGGCGAGAAGGTCGGCGAGGGCGATGCGTGGGAGACACCGGTGCGCGTGGACGTCGCCAAGTGGTTGCGCGCTGGCGAGAACGTGGTGGCGGTGCACGCGTGGAACGACGGCGGGCCGGCCGCGCTCGCGGTGCGGCTCGCGTTGGGCGAGGGAGCCAACGAGACGGTGATCGTCAGCGACGGCGCCTGGTCGCATCACGACGACGATCCCGATGGCTGGAGTGCCCCGGGCTTCGCGGCGGAAGGCTGGCGCCCGGTGCGGGTGCTCGGTGCCGTTGGCCAGCCGGGGCTGCCGTGGACTGGCGTGCACGCGCACGGCGCGCTCGGCAGCACGGTCGATCCGTTCACGCCACAGGCCGCGGTCGTCGCGACCGAAGTCGACCAACTCGGCGATCCATGGGCGGCGCCGCCGGTGCTGCGGCTGTGCAACGTGCCGGGTTCGCTCGGTTCGTGGGTGTCGCTCGGCAGCGATCCAAAGGGCCGCCTGTACGCGGGTGCGCAGGGCGGCGGGCTGTTCCGCATCACTCCCGGCTCGGCGATCGGCGACCGCACGACGATCGAACGTGTGCCGGTGACGATCGGCGGGGCGCATGGCCTGCTCTGGTTCCGCGACGCGCTCTACGCGGTGGTGAACGGCAAGGACTCCGGGCTCTACCGGCTCACCGACACCAACGGCGACGACACGCTCGATCGTGTCGAACTGCTCGCCGCCCTCGAGGGCGAGGGCGAACACGGCCCGCATTCCGTCGTCATCGCACCCGACGGCGAGCATCTGCTCGTGGTCGCCGGCAACCAGACCAAGCTGCCAAAGCTCGCGGGCAGCCGCGTGCCGACGAACTGGGCCGAAGATCGGCTGTTGCCGCGCCTCGACGACCCGAACCCGTACTGGGAGGGCATCTCGCCGCCGGGCGGCTGGGTGTGCCAGGTCGACGCGGACGGCACGAACTGGGAACTGCTCACCTGCGGCTTCCGCAACCCGTACGACGCGGCGGTGCTGCCGTCCGGCCAGGTCGTCGTCTTCGACAGCGACATGGAGTGGGATCTGGGCTTGCCGTGGTATCGCCCCACGCGCCTGCTCGCGGTGCAGAGCGGCGTCGACTACGGCTGGCGCATCGGCAGCGCCAAATGGCCAGCGGACTATCCCGAGGCACCGCCCGCGTTGCTCGACATCGGCCCGGCGTCGCCGACCGGCATGGCGGCCGTGCGGTTGATGCAGACGTCGGCGTCGATGCTCGCGCTCGACTGGACGTTCGGCACGGTCTACCGCGACGGGCGGCCGTGGCTGCTCGGGGCGCCGTTGCCGCTCGCCGACGTCGCCGTCGTCAGCGGCGCCACGTTCCTGGTGACCGGCGGACGTGGACTGCCGGCGACGCTGCTGCGGGTGCCGTTCGGCCACGACGACAACGATCCTCCGTACATCGGTACCGCCCGCGACCGTCGCTGGGGCAACGTCCTGAGCTGGTCGGCTGCGGAGACGCGTTCGCCGGCCGCGATCCTGGCGGCTGTCGACGGCGCCACGACGCCGGCAACGCGCGTCGATGCCCGCATCGCGTTGGAGCGGCTGCCCGTGGCCGCGGTCCGTGAGGCGGTGCTGGTGGGTGGTGTGGCCGAGCCGGCGGCGGCTCTCACCGGGCTGCTCGCGCTCGCGCGCATGGGGGCGTCCGAGGACCTCGCGCCGCTGCTCGCCGCTCTTGGCAAACTCTCGTTCGCCGCACTGTCGCCGACCGACCGCATCGCGTGGCTGCGGGTGCATGCCCTGGCGCTGCTGCGGCTCGGGCCGGTCCCTGCCGAACAGCGCGCGTTGATCGCGGCGCGGCTGCTGCCGCTGTTCCCGACCGGCGACGAGCGCCTCGACCAGGACCTCGCCGAACTGCTCGCCCACATCGACGCGCCGGGGTTCCTCGACAAGGCCGTTCCGCAGCTCGCGACGCTGCGGCCGTCGCCGGTGCCGGCGTGGGCGAAGATCGCCGAGGGCGGCGACGTCTACGGCTCGCAATACGGCGGCGTGATCCGCGCGATGGCCGCGGCGATGCCGCCGATCGGCCAGATCGCGATCGCCGACGCGCTGCGCACCGTGCAGCACGGTTGGACGCTCGACCAGCGGCGTACCTACTTCGAGTTCCTCGCCGCGGCGCGCAAGCAGAAGGGCGGCGCCTCGTACGACGGCTTCCTGAAGAAGATGATCGACGCGGCGTGGGCGACGTGTTCGCCGGCCGAACAGGCCGTGCTCGCCGAAGTCGTCGGAGCTGCCAAGGCCGACGCCCCCAAGTTCGTCTCGACGCCGCCGAAGGGCCCGGGTCGCGACTGGCAACTCGGCGATGCCGACGCCGTGCTGCGCGACGGTCTCGAGGGCGCCGACGTGGCGAACGGCCGCAACCTGTTCCATGCGGCGAGTTGCGCGTCGTGCCACTACTTCGCCGGCGAGGGCGGCAACCACGGCCCGGACCTGACGAGCCTCGGCAACAAGTTCGGCGCGCGCGACGTGCTCGCCGCGATCCTGGAGCCGAGTGCCGTGGTCAGCGACCAGTACTCGGGCCAGGTGCTCACCAGGAAGGACGGCACGGCGCTGTTCGGCTTCGCGGTCAAGACGCACCATGGCGACGTCGAGGTCTACGAGGTCATGCCGGCCACCGCCGACGCGAAGCTCGTGCGCGTGCCGGTCGCCGACGTCGCGACGATCGAGCGCTCGCCGCTGTCGCCGATGCCGGCGGACCTCGTCGATCGGCTGTCGCGCGACGAACTGCGCGACCTGCTGGCGTTCCTGCTGTCGCGCGGAAGTGCCACGGCCGTGCCGACCGGAAAGTGACGAGCGCCGGCCGGCGGACGCCGCGATAGCGTGCTGGTCGTGCGACGCCGAACGAGGACCACAGCGCCCTGCCTGCTGCTCGCGGCGCTCGGCGGCTGCGCCATGCCGCGCGCCCCGCAGGCGGGTGCGCCCCTCGTCTTGCGTCAGGAGTGGGCGTTCGGCGACAGCGAAGCGCACTGCACGGTCGTGGACGACCTCGAGGCCTGGCGCGTCGCGCGCGCGGGGCTCGGTCCGTTCGGCGCGTCGCTGCCGTCGACGTGGGCCGCGTTCGCGGTCGAGCGCGTGGTCGTGTTGGCGATGCCGGCGNNGGCGCACGCCGCCGGTCCGTTGCGCAGTGCCTGGCATTCGGAGGAAGACGTCGACGTGCTCGAGCTGACTCCCGCGCCGGGCGCAGCGGATGCTGGGGGCATGTTGGTGGCGGTCCTCGCCGTGCCGGCGCGGCGGGCGCCGCTCGCGATCGTCGTGCGCGCGCCGAACGGCGACGGCACGTTCACCGAACGCACACTCGGCGTGTTCGACGGGCGCTGACGACTCAGCCGCCCGACAACGCCGCCGCGAGCAGTGCGTCGACGGCCGCCGGGTCGGCGCGACCGCGGGTGCTGCGCATGACGTGGCCCTTCAACGCATCGAGGGCCTTTGGCTTGCCGGCGCGCACCGCGGCAGCCGCTTCCGGAAGCGCGGCGATCGCAGCCTGCACCAAGGGTCGCAGCACCTCGGGATCGGTGATGCGGTCGAGGCCGAGTTCGCGCATCGCGGTCGCGGCCGTCGTGCCGTGGTCGAGCAGGTGCGCGAACACGCGCCTGGCGGCGACCTGCGTGATCGCGCCGCCGGCGAGCAGCGCCAGCAGTTCGGCGAGACGATCGGGCGCGATCGGGAACGCGTCGAGGTCGCCGCCGCGTTGGCGCCAGGCGGGGAGTACCTCGGCGACGAGCCAGTTCGCGGCGAGCTTCGGCGCCGAGCCGTGCGCGAGCACCCGCTCGAACCAGTCGCCGATGCTGCGTTCGGCGCACAGCGCTTCGACGTCGGGTGCGGGCAGTGCGAAGTGCTCGCGGTAGCGCGCGGCGCGCGCGACCGGCAGTTCGCCGAGAGCGCTGCGAGCGGTGGCGACTTCGTCGTCGCCGACGATCAGTGCCGGCAGGTCGGGGTCGGGCAGGTAGCGGTAGTCGGGAGCTTGTTCCTTGCTGCGCAGTGGCCGCGACTCGCCGAGTTCGTCGTTCCAGCCGCGCGTCTCCGTCGCGACGCGGCCGCCGGCGGCGAGCACGGCGGTCTGCCGCCGCTCCTCGAACTCGAGCGCGCGCTGCACCATCTTCATCGAGTTGAGGTTCTTCAGCTCGACCTTGGCGCCGAACTGCGCGCTGCCTTCGGGCATCACCGAGATGTTCGCGTCGCAGCGCAGCGAACCCAGTTCCATGTCGCAGTCCGACACGCCGCAGAACCGCAGCACGTGCCGGAGTTCGCGCAGGAATGCGTGGGCTTCCGCCGGCGTGCGCAGGTCGGGTTCGCCGACGATCTCGACCAGCGGCACACCGGCGCGATTGAGGTCGACCAAGGTGCCGGCGTCGGTGTGGGTGAGCTTGCCGGCGTCCTCCTCGACGTGCAGGCGATGCAGTCGGCACGAACGACCGTCGCCGAGCGACACCGAGCCGCCGCGCGCCAGCGGCTCGTCGTACTGGCTGATCTGGTAGCCCNNGCCCTTCGGCAGGTCGGGATAGAAGTAGTGTTTGCGCGCGAACACCGAGCGCCGCTGCACCTCGGCGCCCAGCGCCAGCGCCGCCCGGATCGCGAGCGCGATCGCCTGGGCGTTGGGCAGCGGCAGCACGCCGGGCAGCCCGAGGTCGATGGCGTGCACGCGCGTGTTCGGCTCGCCGAGCGCTGCGACCGGTGCTGGCGAGAACAACTTGCTCGCCGTCGCGAGTTGCACGTGCACTTCGAGGCCGATCACCGTCGTCCATGCGTTCATGGCAACGGCCTCCGCAGGTGGTGGTCGCTGTGGCGTTGCAGCACGTGCGCCACCCGCAGCACGAGGTCCTCGCGGCCCGCGGGGGCCGTCCACGTCGAACCGAGCGGTCGGCCGTCGGCCGTGGCACCCCACGGTTGCGACAACGCCGGCAGCCCGGCCAGGCTCGCCGGCACCGTCAGCGCGTCGCAGAGCCACATCGCCAGCGGGTCGTCGCGGCGGCTGCCGAGCGGGAACGGCGGCACGGGCGAGGTCGGCGACAGCAGGACGTCGCAGTGCGCGAAGGCGGCGGCGAAGTCCGCGGCGAGTCGGGCGCGCACGCGTTGGGCTGCGCCGTGGAACTGGGCTTCGTAGCCGTACGACGACGCGAAGGTGCCGAGCAGGATGCGCAACTGCACCTCCTCGCCGAAGCCGGCACTGCGCGACGCCGTGGTCATCGCCTCGAGCCGCGACGCGCCGCTGCGCCGCAGGCCGTAGCGCACGCCGTCGTAGCGAGCGAGGTTCGACGCGGCCTCCGCGGTGGCGATCAGGTAGTAGGCCGCGACGGCGTGTGCGACCGTGGGCAACGACACGCCGACGAGTTCCGCGCCGTGCTCCCGCGCCGCCGCACCGAGCGCGTCGGTGGCGGCGGCCACCTCGTCGTCGAGCCCCGGACCGTTGAGTTCCCACGGCAGGCCGATGCGCAAGCCGCGCAGGTCGTTCGCGGCGGCGAGCTGCGTCACGACCGGCGGCGTGGCGGGCAACGACGTCGCGTCGCCGGGGTCCTGCCCGGCGGCCGTGTCGAGCCACAACGCGAGGTCCTCGGCCGTGCGGGCGATCGCACCCACGCAGTCCAGCGAACTCGCGTAGGCGACGAGCCCGCGGCGACTGACCCGACCCCACGTCGGCTTGAGTCCCGTGACGCCGCAGAACGCGGCCGGCTGTCGAACCGACCCGCCGGTGTCGCTGCCGAGAGCCAGCGGACAGAAGTCGGCGGCGACCGCGGCGGCACTGCCGCCCGAACTGCCGCCGGGCACCAGGTTGGCGTCGAACGGGTTGCGCGTCGGGCCGAACGCCGACGTCTCCGTCGTGCTGCCCATGCCGAACTCGTCCATGTTGGTGCGACCGATCACGATCGCATCGGCGGCCAGCAGCCGCTGCACCGCCGACGCGGTGTACGGCGCGCGGAACGTCTCGAGCATGCGGCTGCCGGCGCTCGCGCGTTCGCCAGCCAGCAGCAGGTTGTCCTTGATCGCGACCGGCACGCCCGCGAGCGGGCCGAGGTGTTCGCCAGCGTCGCGCCGCCGATCGATGGCGGCCGCCGCAGCAAGGGCCCGCTCGGGCCACACTTCGACGAACGCCCGCAGCTGCGGGTCGTGCTGCTGGATCCGCGCGAGGGCAGCGCGCACCCCTTCGGTTGCCGTCACGTGGCCAGCGGCGACGGCGCGCGCCATCGCCGCCGCAGAGCCGCGCGGTGACGTCATGCGTCGACGACTCGCGGGACCACGAAGCAGTTGGCGGCCGCCGCCGGCGCGTTGGCCAGGACCTCGTCCACGGACAGCGTGGGGCCTGGGACGTCGGCGCGCAGCGGCCCCCCGGCAGCGGGCGTCGCCCGCTCGGCGTCGTCAGCGACTTCCGCCAAGCTGCCGAACGCTGCCACGATCCGTTGGAGCCGTTGGGCGAGGGCCTCGTGGCGTTCGGCCGGGAGGAACAGGCGCGAGAGGCTGGTCAGGCGTTCGATCAGGGCGCGGTCGACGTCGGGCGGCGTGGGCACGTGCGGGGCGATGCTAGGCGTGGCGCGTCCTGGGTGCATCGCCGGATCCGCCATCGTTGGCGGGTTCGATGCGGGCCTGGCCCGAACGGGTCGTCGGAAGCGAGGCCTCCCCGGGGCATCGCAAGCGCTGGTGGCCGGCTTCGGGGATGTCGCCACCGCTGGTGCCGACCCCGACGCGTCTCCCAGACGGCAGGCGGGGCGGGCCCGGGGCGTGCGGTGGCGCGGAAGCCGGAGCGGGTTTGCATTCCCGCGTGGCTTTTGCCCGGCGCGGTTGGTGCGGCGGACCCTGGTCGCTAGCATCCGTGCCGCATTCGCTGCGGCCCGTCGGCTGCGCCTTCCTGGTTCGGTCAGCCCGGATGGTGGCGGTTCGGCGGCAACCTGGTGCGTGCGCTGCGCATGGAAAACCCCGAACTCGCGGTCGTTGGCCTCACCTGCAACGTGGTGGGCGTGTTCTTCCTGGCCAACTCGATCCGCTTCCGCGAACCGGCCAAGGCGCTTGAAGAGGCGCTCGGCGTCACCGAACGCAGTTTGTTGAAAGTTCGCGACACCGCTCTCAACAACATGCAGGTCATGTTGGGATTCCTGTTCCTGACGACCGGATTCCTGCTGCAGGTGGTCGCCAAGTGGGACATGGAGCTGACCACCCTGCTGCTGTCGGCTGGGATCATCGCGGCCGCCGCCCTGGTCTACGCGATCGGGGCGTATCGCTCGCGGCTCGCGTTCCGCAGGCTGCTGCGGGAGTTCTTCCAGCATCGCGCCTGGTCGTTCCAGGACGACATGGAGCTGACCAAGGAGATCGGCGAAGTGCTCGGCGTGCCGTTGGCGAAGGACATGACCGTCGAGGCGTACGTGCACCAGGTGCGGCAGGCGCTCGGCGTCACCGCGCCGCCGCGTCCCGCGGCGCAAGCGGATCGCGCCCGGCGCATCGCGCTGCCCGGCCGCTAGCAGCCGCCGCGAGCCCGGTGCGAATGCGGGGTGGGTGGCGGCCGAGAATCGCCGCCACGGCACCACCAAGGCATGACGTGGTCGCGGGTGTGGGGGCCGCTGCGGCGTTCGTGGCGTGAGTTCGCGCGGACGGCCGTCGATCTGGCGCTGCCTCCGGCTTGTGCCGCGTGTGGGCTGGTCGGGCCGGGCGGGTTGTGCCGTTCCTGCGACCAGAACCTCGTTCGCCGTCCGGTGCCGGGGTGCATCCGGTGTGGGGAGGCCGTGCTCGAGTCGGGTGCGTCGTGCGGGCACGACCATGACGCGCTGCGAAACCTCGCGCATCTCGTGGCGCCGTGGCGCTACGCGGGGACTGGCGGCGCCTTGGTGCGCCGGTTCAAGCTCGACGCCAACGCGGCGGCCGGCCGGTGGCTGGTCCGGGCGATGGCGGATGCCTGGCGTGCCCAGGTCGGCCCCGCCTGGGCCCGCGCCTGCGTCGTGCCGGTGCCCCTGCATCGCCAACGTGCGCGGGAGCGTGGCTTCGATCAGGCCGCCTGGATGGCGCGCGAACTCGGCGAGCGGCTGGGATGGCGCTCCGGCATCGGCGCGTTGCGTCGAACCCGGTCCACGCTGCCGCAAGGGGATCCACGGGTGACGTCGCGCGAGGGGAACGTCGAGGGCGCCTTCGACCTCGGCGATGGCCGTTCGTTCGCGCGCCGCAACGTGGTCCTCGTCGACGACGTGTTCACGTCCGGCGCCACGGCGCGTCAGTGCGCCAAGGTGCTGCGGGCCGCGGGGGCGTTGGCCGTCGCGGTGCTAACGGCCTGCCGGAGTTGAGCCCGCATCCGCGCGTGGCTGCTCGAGGAACGCGAAGACGTCGGGCAACGCGATCTGCACGATCGCCAGGTGCTCGACCGCGGCGTACTCGCGAAACGTCACCGGGACCGCCGCCTGCTCGAGGGCGCGGTGCAGGCTGCGTGCGCCGGCGAGGGCGAAGTCCTCGCTGCCGACGCCGACGAAGAACCGTGGCGTCGTCGTGTCGCGGGCTCGGCGGAACGCGCCGCCGCCACCGAGCGCCGCCACGGCGGCGAAGCTCTCGGGGGAGCGTGATGCGGCCGCGATCGCCTGGGCTGCGCCCATCGAGTGACCGACGAGGAAGACGCGCTTCGTGTCGATCGGCCAGTGCTCGGCGAGGGCGTTGACGAGGGCGGGCAGGTCGGCGCCCGTGAGACCGCCGCGTGGGGCAGCGAGCAGCCAGCCGCGGCGCGCACATTCCTCGACGATCGCGCCGTCGCCATACCCATCGAAGAACAGGTTCTCCGATCCCCCGGCCCCGTGCAGCGCGAGCACGAGTGGGGTGGGAGCGGCGAGTCCCGGTGGCACCAGGAGGCGGAGGACGACCGTCGTGCCGGCGACCGGAATGCGCAGCCAGTCTTGGCCGGTGCGCTGCGGACCGAAGAACGGCGGCTGGTCGGCGGCCGGCGCGGCGATGTGCGAGGCGAGGCGCGCGGCGTCGTCGAGCAGGCGGGCACCAGGCAGCACGGTCTCTTCGCGGCGCTGGCGGGTCATCCCCGTCAGCAGGCTCGACCACAGCGCGAGCGTGCCGTGGCGGAGCGACGGCGGCTCGGCGCCCGCGTTCTTCGTGGCGTCCGTCAACGCCGCGATGCGCGCGGCGAGGCCTTCCGCCAGCGACAAGCCTTGGGTTCGCGTCAGGACGACCTTGCCCCCGGCGTGAACGGTCCACGTCACGATCCGATCGCCGGCGGCCGCGTCGCGCAGATCGATCGTGCCCGTCGTGGGCAGCGTCGCCACGTCGAGCGTCGCGCGATCGTGGGAGTCCCCGTCGAGGCGCACGGTGATGCGCAGATCCGCCGGGGTGGCGCCGTCCACGGCGTAGGCGGCCTGCACTTCGAAGAGCAGTTCGGGCTCGGCGACGTGGTCGTGCAGACGATGGGCCAGCACGAGCTGCAAGCTCGCCGCATGAACCTGGTCGTTGCTGCGTGGCTCGGCGAGGGCGGCGTCGGCAGCGTCGATAGCGCGCGCCACGGTGGTGGTGTCGAGCCGGAAGAACGCCTGCACGGCGCGCTGCAGTTCGGCGAAGGCCGCGGTGCGGCGGGTTTCGTCGGTCGCTGCCGCGAGTCGCCGCTCGAAGGCGCGGAGCCGGAGGCCGAGTTCGTAACGATCGACTTGCGCTACGGCATTCGCCGCGAGCGCGACGACGAGCAGAGCGAAGCTCCCAGCGTGGCGGAATGTCACGGGCGCAGCTTGGCAGGTCCCGAGCGAGGGGGGACGTTCGCGGTTCGATCCAACCGGCTGCCGATCGCGAAGCCGCCGAGCGCGGCCGCGAGGGAGAGCAGGTACGGGTGGGCCACGTGGTCTGGGAACACGTAGCTGCACGCCACCCAGGTGGTCAGGCCGGCCAGCAGGCAGGTGTTGGCCGCGCGCTCGCCGCCGATGCGAGTGTGCACACCGAAGACGGCCAGCACGAAGACGCCGCCGCTGCCAAACCCTGACGCCTGCTCGACCAGTTCCTTGACGTTCCAGTCCGTGCACGCGAGTCCGTACGCGATGAGGCCCGCGGCAGCGGCGGCGGCACGCGCGACCCCGAGGGAGTCGCTGCGCGCGGCCGTGACTGCGGCGGGCCGCGGCAGCAGGTTGCGCGTGAAGATGGCTGCGGCGACGAGCAGGCAACTGTCGACGGTGGACAGGATCGCCGAGATGAGGGCGCAGGCGAAGACCGCGTTCAGCGCCGCAGGCAGCAGTTCGCTGCTGAGGTGGGGGAGCAGGCCCTCCGGATCGTCGAGGCCAGGTGCCAGGTCCGGGCCGATGGCGCCGATCGTCAGCGGCACTGCGCCGGCGACCAGGTAGATGAGGCCGCCCGTGATCGCGGCGCGCCGGGCGATCGACGGCGACTTCGCGGCGAGGCACCGCGAGAGCACTTCCTGGGCCACGATGGAACCGCAGAGGGGAATCGCCCACGCCTCGACCACGGACAGCACGTCCGGATGGCTCGCATGGGACCCGGTGAGCAGTTCGACGGTGGCGGCCGTGGCGGCGGCAGGCGCCGTCGCATCGTGGTTCATGGCGACGGCGACTCCGAGCACCGCGAGACCGAGGAGGAGCACTGCACCCTGCAGGACGTCGGTGTAGACGTCGGCGAGCAGGCCGCCACTGACCGTGTAGGCAATGGCCACCGCCGCAGCGATCGCGGTCGCCGTCTCGGCGCTCATCGCCCCGTCGGCGTTGGCGGCGACCACGTGGCCGAAGGCGCGAACCTGGGCCGCGGCCCACAACAGCGAGGAGGGCAGCAGCACGATCGCCGCAATCCGTTCGGTGCTCGTTCCGAAGCGCCGCGCAAACAGGTCGGCCAGGGTGGTGATGCCCGCGCCGTGCAGGCGGACCGCGAAGAAGAGGCCCAGCAGGATGAGGCACAGGCCGTAGGCGAACGGCTCGGTCGTCAGGATGGAAACCCCGTGTTCGTAGGCGCTTCCCGCGGCGCCTAGGCAGCTCTCGGCCCCGAACCAGGTGGCGAAGATGCTCGCCGTGGCAAGGCCGAAGCCCAGGCGGCGTCCGGCGACCAGGTAGTCGTCGCTGTTGTGGATCCGACGCGCCACCCAGAACCCGATCGCGAGCTGGCAGCCGACGATGCCGAACAGCAGGAACAGCACATCGACTCGTGTAGCGAGTCGCCCAGGCGCAGTTCAAGAACGCGTCGTGGATCTCGCGGGCGCACCCCTTCCCAGCCGGGCAGAAAAACTCCAGCAGCAGCTTGACGAGGTCCGATCGCTCGCTACCGTTCCCCGCCCCTCGCAGTCCGGCAACGGGCGGTCGAGGCGATCTTTGACATACCGGGTGGCCTCGAAAGAGAAGCGTGTGAGCGAAGTAACGAGCGTTGGCATGGGCGCGCAAGCGTCCGTGCGCAACGAAGCCACCTGGTCGGGCCGCGAGGCCTGATCGGGGCGACGCCAGAACGAACATCTTCCAAGTGAAGGGTTTGATCCTGGCTCAGAACGAACGTTGGCGGCGTGGATGAGGCATGCAAGTCGAACGCGAAAGCCGCAAGGTGAGTAGCGTGGCGGACGGGCGAGTAACGCGTAGTCAAGCTGCCTGCGAGACGGGGATAACCTCGGGAAACCGAGGCTAAGACCCGATGGTCTGCCTGGGGCGCATGTTCCAGGCAGTAAATGGGCGGGATCCTTCGGGATCGCCTGCTCGCAGAGGTGACTGCGTCCCATCAGCTAGTTGGTAGGGTAACGGCCTACCAAGGCAACGACGGGTAGCCGGCCTTAGAGGGTGGTCGGCCGCACTGGGACTGAGACACTGCCCAGACTCCTACGGGAGGCTGCAGTCGAGAATCTTCCGCAATGGGCGAAAGCCTGACGGAGCGACGCCGCGTGGAGGACGAAGGCCTTCGGGTTGTAAACTCCTGTCACGAGTTAAGAAGGCGTCGGTACGAACAGTGCCGACGTTTGACGTAAGCTCGAGAGGAAGCACTGGCTAACTCTGTGCCAGCAGCCGCGGTAATACAGAGAGTGCAAACGTTGTTCGGAATTACTGGGCTTAAAGCGCACGTAGGCTGCGTCGTAAGTGTCAAGTGAAATCCCACGGCTCACCCGTGGAACTGCTTGGCATACTGCGATGCTTGAGTGTGGTAGGGGAGAGCGGAACTCCTGGTGGAGCGGTGAAATGCGTAGATATCAGGAGGAACACCGGTGGCGAAGGCGGCTCTCTGGTCCACAACTGACGCTGAGGTGCGAAAGCTAGGGGAGCAAACGGGATTAGATACCCCGGTAGTCCTAGC
>DDSQ01000151.1 GCA_002343845.1 Planctomycetes bacterium UBA2386
ACCAGCAGCTTGGTTGGCTCCACCGCGCGGTAGAGGCGCTGCGCCTTGCCGCGTTGCTCCAGCTCGGATTGCCGGTAGGCGGCCCCGCCGCCGCCGAGGCCGACCGCGCTGTTCCAGGCATTGCTGTCGAAGGCGGACTCCTTTTCTTCGCGATCCGCCTCCGGCTTGCCCGCTGGTTCCTCGTTCCTGCGCTTGTCCTCCAACTGGTCCCGCCGTCGCTCCTGCACGACTTCGTCAACCCGGCCCGGCTTGGCTGGATCGGCTTGCGGCGGCTGCTCGGCCGGGGCCATCTGCTTGCGGAGCTCGAGGCCCGCGGCGTCGAACGCGTCGAACGCCAGGGCCAGATCGAGCAACTCGTCCTGTCGGCGCGGGTCGCGTGGCCGCAACGCCCACGCCTCCTCCGTCGCACGGGCGATCGCTGCGCGACCGGCCTCGTCGAGCCGGCGGCTCAACAGGATGCGCTCGATCAGGTTGAGCTGCGCGAACTCCCAGGGCGCGGTGAAGCGCGTGAGGTCGTCGCCGAGCAGCCAGTGGTCGAGGAACGTCTTGTCGAGCTTCTGCAGCACGAACGGGCGCACCACGGCGTCGAAGAACGCGCGGTCCTTGTGCCACAGGAAGAAGTGCAGTTCGTGGCAGGCGTGCTGCCGGTAGAGCTGCGCCTTCTCCTCGGCGGTGCGCTCGGGCCACGTGGTGAGGAATGCGAACCTGGCGAACTCGGGGTCGCGGTTCACGGTGGCCAGCAGGCGCCATGCCGTGGCCAGCGAGTCGTTGCGTTCGACCTGCGCAATCCTCGTGTCCGGGATGTGGACCTCGGTCCCGCCGGCGACGAACTCGATGCGCTTCCGCTCGACGAGGTGCTTGCTGCCGTCGAGGGCGCGGGCGAGGTCGCGGCGCCGCGGCGCGATCGCCTGCTCGGCGCGCGCGACGTGGCGCTGGAGCGCTTGTTCGCCATCGAGAGCCAGCACGGTGATCCAGTGCCCGCGGCCGAGGTCGGCTTGGGGCACCCGCACGATGCCGTCGCGATCCGGCGTCAGGTTCGCCAGCGTCACCGACCCAGGCGCCCAGTCGAGGTTGGCGAACGACGCGGGATGCGCAGCAGCCGCGGCCCCGCCGTGGCCGCCCTTCCGGCCGCCGGTCTTGCTGCCAAGGCCACCGGCATAGCCGACGGCCGCGCCCCATTCGTTTTCGGCGAGTGTCGCCTCGTTCGTCGAGTCGTCGACCTGCCAGGGGTTCAGCAGCAGGCTCGGGCGCGGCAGCATGTTGCCCGCGAACTTCGGCGCGAACCTGCGGTCGAGCACGTAGCGGTACTCGTCGCCGAGTCGCCGCCCGGCGTGCCATTGGCTCGCGGTCCGTGGCGTCGTGAACACGCTGGCGTCATCCGTCGAGTCGCCGAGCAGCGCGAACGGATCGAACACGGCGAGCTGCCGCGTCGCGACGACGTGCACGCGGGTGTCCGGGGTGACGCCCTGCAGGTGCACGACGAGCCCGGTGTCGTCGAGGGTCACCGAGGGCATCGCGAGGGGCATGACGCGGGAACCCGCTAGCACACGATCGCCACCGACGAGCCACCGTGCATGCCGTTCGCCGGCGGTGACGCGCACCGGCAGTGCCTGGTTGGCCTGATGGTCGTGCAGCTCGTAGTCGCCGGCCGGCAGGCCACGCAGCTCGATCCAGCCCTCGGCCGCGGCGAGGTGCGTGAACGCATCGTGGTGGTGGCCGAGCAGCGAGAAGCGCGAACGACTCGGCGCTTTGCCGGGTTCGGGGTGGGGCACGCGCAGCACCTCGCCGACGCGCCCGTGCAGTGCCGCCGGCCACGCGCACGTGGATTTCGGCAGCGGGCACGCGAAGCGCTGTTCGCCGTGCGAGCCGTTCACCGAGCGGATCCCCGGCAGCTCCCCGAGCGTGATGCGACCGGAGGCGTCGGTCTGCAGCGTGACCTGCACGGCGTCGGTGTAGTCGACGTGCTGGAGCGACAGGTTCACGACGCGTCCGGGCCGCGGCTCGCCGTTCTTGCCGCGCAGGTCGAGCACGTATCCGGCCGGTGTCGGCACCAGCATCACGCCGCTGGTTGCCGGCGTGTCGTCCATGCCGTTCACGGGGAAGGTCGCCGCCACCTCGGCCAGTTCGACGTCCTTGCCGGTCAGGTCCTTCACCTTGCCGCGCAACGTCACGGTGAGCGTCCGCAGCCGGTCGGGGACGGGGATCTCGTGCACGAACTCGCGTTCGTCCACGAGCCGCGGGTTGCGAACGTCCTGCGTCGTCTGCCGACCGTCGAGGTCGGTGGCGGCGATCGACAGCACGGGATCCGCCAGCAGCGCCAACGCCAGGTTGTGGCCGGCGAGTTGCAGTTGCGGCCGCACCAGGATGCGCGCCGTGTTGCCGGCGACGAGCGCTTCGCGATCGACGTGCACGGCGGCTCGCAGCGAATACGACTCGGCCACGTGCTGGAACGGGACCAATGCCGAGCGCTGGCCGTGCTTCACGACGAGCTGCCGCTGGGCAGGGGCCGTGGTGAACGGCAGCAGGATCTCGCCGTGTTCGTCGGCCGCGTAGTCGCGGCCACCGAGCCAGGCGCTCGCGGTCTTCAGCGGCTGCCCGGTCTCGTCGAACACCGTGAACACCTGTCCCGCGGCGGTGGTGCGCTCGACCGCGCGCAGGCCGCCCTTGTGCACGACCGCACGGCTGCTGATGCCGTTGCCGACGAACTCGACGACCCAGGTGCCGGGCTCGCGCAGCATCGGCAGGTCGAAGGTGCGGCGAACGCGACGGATCGACGGCTCGTCGTAGGTGTGCGTCTGCTCGAAGTTGGCGACGACGCCATCGAGTTCGATCGAGGCGTCGACCGGCCGCTGCTTCTCCTGGTGGTAACGGAAGGCGTCGATCGCGAAGACCTTCACCAGCAGCGTCGGCACGTTCTTGACGTCGACGGCGAGCGTGACGGCCTCTTCGGCGGCCCAGTGCTCGCGCATCGTCGCGGGGAAGCCGATCTCGACGCGGTTCTTCAGCGCGTCGATCCGCGCGGAGTCGCCGAGCATCGCGTGCCAGCGCTGCGGATCGCCCTGGCCGAGCAGCAACTTGGTCTCGGCGAGCACGGTCTTGCACCAGTCGGCGTCGAGCCACTCGGCGTAGCTCTCGTGGTTGTCCTCGCTGGCGAAGAAGTGCTCGAGGCAGTCGCGCACGAGGGCTTCGTCGTCGCCGATCGGGCCGAAGCCGGTCGGAAAGGACACCCCGAGGTGCGCCTGCGTGCTGTGCTGCGGGAAGCGCTCGATGTGCCGCGTCGCGGTCAGGTGCGACTGGCGCGGCAGACGCAGGTAGGCGAGGAACCGCTGCTTGTCGGGCGCGCCTTGTTGCAGGTCGGTGCGGAGCCACCAGTAGAGGACGTGCGCCTGCAGGGAGTGGAACGAGGCCGGCAGCCGCTGCACGAACTGCCACAGCTCGCGCAGGTACTTCGCGCGGCCGGCGGGCGAGTGCAGTTCGGTCTCGACTGCGGGCCGTGCGCGCTCGACCCAGGCGTCGACGAAACCGGACTCGTGCAGCAGGGCGGGGCGCAGGCGCGCGCACTCCTCGAGTTGCTCGAGCCGGAGCTGGCCGTGCAGCGGCAGCTGACCGAAGGCGCCGCCGCCCTCGTTCTCGAGATCTCGCACGATGAGCGCGGGCAGGTTGGCGACGTCGGGACGGCCCAGGCGGCGCAGGAGGCTGCGCAGTTGGCGTGGAGTGAGCGCCTCGGCGGCCAGCGCCGGCAGGGCGGCACCGGTGAATCCGTCGACGGTGTCGGGGCGTTTCGCGAATGCGCGCGCCGCGAGCGTCGAGGGCGCGATCGTCGCCGGGTCGAGCCGCGTCGGCAGGTTCGTGGCGGCCGCCGCGACAGCCGCAGCGGGTTGCGCCGCGAACGTGTAGCCGAGGCGTTGGCGCAGGAACGCGAAGGTGCCGTTGCGGTCGTCGTCGAAGTCCAGCAAGGCGGCGCGGTTCACGATCTCGACGACACGATTGCTGTCGCCGTGGCGGTCCCGCCACGCCGCGAGCACGCTCTGCACGGTCCGGAAGTCGCGCGCTTCCAGTCGTTCGCGGCAGTGCCAGTAGTACCAGTCGGCGGAGCCGGGCAGCAGCGTCGCGACCGCCTTGGCCCGGTCCGGCGACAGCGCGTAGACCTCCTCGAACGGGAGCGGTGTGCCCTGGGCAGCGAGTGCTGCCGTGACCGCGGCGAGCGTGAGCAACAGGCGAACGGTCGACGGGTCGTGGCGCATGTGTGGTCCTGCTGTCACTTCGCCGGCGGGGCGATCTCGCGGATGACGGCGCCGCGCTGCTCGTCGAGGACGAGGACGGCGTAACGATCGGCGGCGGCGTTGGGGTCGTCGCTGAGGGAGGCGTAGTCGAAGCGGCCGCGCAGGTCGGTGTAGCCGTCCTTGTGGAAGCGGACCTGTCCGCCGGGGAGCCGCGCGAAGACCTTGACGTAGGTCTTCGGCAGCGGGGCCTTGGTGTCCGGTGCGGTCACGGCGACCTGGCCGAAGGACTCGAGGAAGCGCACGTCCAGCGCGTTGGCGAAGTAGGTCCTGCTGCGCACGAGCCCGCCACCGCGGATCTCGACGAGCACGTTCTTCTGGTGGAACTGGGCCGGCAGCGGCAGTGCGGTCTGGGCACCGGCGAGTTCCTTCTCCTCGCGCAGGTTGGGCCGGACGAACGCGGCGGACGTGCCGCCGTCGCCGGCGAACGGCCTGGCCGAGAAGGCGAACTCGACGTCGAGCTCGTAGTAGCGGACCTCGCAGCGGGCGAGGTTCTGGTGCGCGATCGTGAGCGTCTTGCCTTCGATCGCGAGTTCGAGTGCGGGCGCTTGCGCGGCGAGGTCGGGCGACTCGGCGCTGCGCGTGGGCGTCTTGCCCTCGGCTTCGTCGAGCTGCGCCAACACGTCGCGGAAGCGCTGCTGCCAGTGCAGCACCGGGTGGTCCTTGTGGGCCCCGGCCAGCGTGCGCGCCTTCTGCGTCTCGCCGGTGCAGAAGCACAGCCAGGCAGCGAGGTAGTCGTACTGGATCCTGGCCGCGACCTTGGTGGCGTCGACCTTGGTGAACGCGGCGAGC
>DDSQ01000056.1 GCA_002343845.1 Planctomycetes bacterium UBA2386
GACGCCGAGTGCGCGATGGTCGGACCCGACGACGTGGCCCGATGGCGTGATTCCTGGCGACAACGCGAACGTTCACATCGGTCCCGGGCAGGCCGTGCTGCTCGACGTCGCCACTGCGTCGCTCGACCGGCTCCGCATCGAGGGCGACCTGGTTGCCGATCCGGAGGTCAACGTCGCGATCACGGCGCGCAGCATCGAGGTTCTCGCAGCCGGCACGTTGCAGATCGGAACTGGCGCTGCGCCGCATACGAAGACGGCGACGATCACGATGACCGGACCGCGCTCCGCGCATACGCCGCGCAGCGCCGACAACGCGCTCGACAACGATGGTGTCGCTCGTGGTCTGCGAGTGACGCCGGGCGGCACCTTGCGCCTGTTCGGGACGGTGCCGCAACGCACCCGCACCTGGCTCGCGGACCATGCCGCTGCCGGGGCGACCAGCTTCGTGCTCGCCGACGCCGTCAGTTGGCGCGCGGGCGACCGCATCGCGATCTCGACGACCGACTTCCATGGTGTCGGCCAGACCGAGATCTTGACGCTGGCCGCGGACACGACCGGCCCGTCGCTGCAGACGACGACGCCGCTGCAGACGTTCCGCTGGGGCCGCATGCAGTACCCGCTCGACGTGCCGGTCAACGGCACGGGCGTGAGCCTGACGCCGGGCACGTTCACGACGACTCGCGCCACCACGCCGCGCGAACTCGATCAGCGCGCCGAGATCGTGAATCTCACGCGGCGCATCGTGATCCAGGGCGCCAACGACGCGGCGTGGACGACCGATGGATTCGGGGCGCACGTGATGGTGATGGGCCTGAGCAGTTCGGCGCAGGTCAGCGGCGTCGAGTTCCGCCGCTGCGGGCAGCGCCGCGCGATGGGGCGCTATCCGTTCCACTGGCACATGCTGTCGTACAGCCCGGCGAACGCGGCCGGCCAGGGCGGCGGTGAGTACCTGGGCGATGCGCCGGCCGACGCGCAGTTCCTGCGGCACAGCTCGGTGTGGGACAGCTCGAACCGTGCTGTCACGGTCCATGGCGTGTGCGGCGTCACGGTCGACAGCGTGTACGCCGTCGACATCCGCGGCCATGCGTTCTTCTTCGAGGACGGCTCGGAGATGCGCAACACGATCACCGGCTGCGTCGCGATGAAGGTGCGTGACCCCGGTGGCAACCGCCTCAAGCAGCACGACGACTCGCCGTCGGGGTTCTGGCTGACCAATCCGGCCAACACGGTCACCGGCAACAGCGCGTCGGACTGCGACGGGCGTGGGCTCTGGAACTCGTTCGCGAATGCCTGCTTCGGTGATTCGCGCAACTGCAACGTGCAGCCCGGCATGCAGGTCGTGCACCTCTACGAGGACAACATCGGCCACGGCAACAGGCTGCAAGGCATCATCACCGAGTTCGTGGTGACCAACGAGGCTGGCGCGGTGTTCGCGCAGCGCTACGACCCCGGCCAGCCGTTCACGATGTCACGCAACCGCGTGTGGAAGAACAACGACGGCGGCTACCAGAACCGCGTTGGCGCGGCGCAGTACCTCGACTGGACGGCGGCCGACAACAACACTCGCGACTTCCAGGGGCAGTCGATCAAGGCCGTGATGCAGGGCACGCTGCTGATCGGGCGCAGCCTCAACTCGGCGACACCGTTCGCGGATCCGCGCCGCATTGGCCTGGCGAGCTACCACTACAACCTCGACATCGAGGACATCGTCGCGATCAACTACCCGTTCCAGGGGCCGACGGTCGCGCCCAACTCGCAGTTCGTCTACGGCGCTGGCGTCTTCGACTCGTCGGATCTCTACGACCGCGCGATCGGGCTGGGCAACTTCCGCAACGCGCGGTGGAAGCTCATCAACAGCAACGCGGGCTTCCTGACGCCGCCGCCGTACTTCGACGGGTTCCCGCTGACCACCGGCACTCCTGGCAAGTTCCGCTACTGGACGTTGCCCGGTGCGATCTGGGATCCGCACGGCTACTGGGGCCCGGCCGGCAACTACCTGATCCCGAACCGCACCTTCTACACGCACGGGATCGGCACGCTGGTCGCCGTGAGTCCGGCGGGTAGCAACGGCTATTCGACGCCGCACGTGTTCCATGGGCTGCACGACGTCACCCTCGACAACGACACGCCGCAGGGTTGGGGCGGCCCGAGCCTCGTGCCGATGCGGCTCGCACGGCTCAACGACTCCAACGTCGAGATCGCCGAGCAGACGATCGGCGAACCGTCGCAGTCGCTGTTCTTCCCGGGCATGCGCTACTTCTCCGTCGCGAGCGGTGGCCGCTACAAGCTGACGATCCCGAGCGGCCGCATGCCGGTGAGCGAATTGCGCGTGCAGTTCGAGAACCTCTGGCGCCCGACGGACCGCCTGCTGGTCGGACTGCCGTGGCCGGGGAACGTGCCGGTGACCGGCCGTTTCGACTCGGGCTACGACGGGTTCAGCCAGGCGCAGAAGGTCGCGAACAACACGACGCGGCTGTTCGTCAACAACGGCACCAGCATCGCCCACGTGCTCGCCGACACTACGGGGGCCCGTATTTGGCAGGACACCGCCAACAACACCGTGTGGGTGCAGCCGGTGGGCGGCATGGCGCTGAACGTGTACGGTTATGACGGTCGCAGCGAAGACAGCCTGCGGCGCATGCACGTGATCCGGCTGTGGCCGCAATGAGCCTGACTTCGAATCGTTGGCTGCGCGTTCTGTTCGTCGCGGCGACCGTGGTGGTCGGCGTCGCCGCCGGACTGACCGCGGGCTGGCAGGCGGGCGTCGAGCCCGCCGCGAAGTCGCCGGCAGGTGCGACTGCGGCTGCGGCGACGAGCCCCAAGGCGACGCGCGTCGACCTCGGCAAGGCGATCTGCGGTGACTGCTGCGAGACGAGGATCTGGCGCGCCATCGGCAACCTCGATGGCGTGAAGGACGTGTCGACCACGGTCGGGCAGTCGACGATCGTCGTGCATCACGACGGCCGCGAAGGCCTCGACGCGTCGCTGGTCACGGCGCTGGCGACCGAGTGGTCGGCGGCCGTCATGGTGGACATCGCGGGCGAGCCCGTTCCGGCCGCGCGCGAGTGGATCCGGCCGGTGTCTGCGGCGACACGGCGGTAGGCGCAGCGAATCAGCTCGCCTCGCCGTCGCGGCGGGTGCGGCGCCACGCCTTCTCCCTGCCGCGCAGCAGGCCGAAGTAGAGCGGCAGCTTCCACGCGACGTAGAGCGGCACGCGCAGCAGTTGTCGCCAAGGCAGGACCGATCGGCCGTGGCACCACCACGCCACGGCCGTCCCGAGCAGCACGGCGAGGAAGGCGCCGCCGGCCACGGCAAGCGGCAGCGTCGAACCGCCGGCCAGCCACAGGCCCGCGCTCGCGAGCAGCGTGGCGACGACGGCGGCGACGAGCAGCGCCAGTGGCGGCACCAGCAGATCGAACGCGAGCGCGAACAGACTCGGCCGCAGCCGCAACACGCCCGTGAGCAGCAGCCGCGGCGCGAACGCGAACGCGGTAGCGAGCTGGCCGTGCTCCCAGCGTCGGCGCTGGACCAGCGCATCGTCGTCGCGGGCCGGCAGTTCGCTGTGCACGCGCACCTCGGGGCAGCCGAGCGGCGGATGACCGGCGAGCGCCGACTCGAGGCCGAGCACGAGGTCTTCGACGATGTTGGCGCCGAGTCCGTGCAGCGCTTCGCTGCGCGACCAGGGCAGCGCCATGCCGCTGCCGGTGATCTGGCACGGCAGCCCGAGGCGCGCCATGCCGCGCGGCCGGACCCGGTTGCGCACCAGCACCGCGAACGCTCCGAGGGCGGCCATCGCGGCGCCGCTCCCGCCGCGCGCCAGCACGTAGTCGGCTTGTGCTGGCCGGCCGGTCGCCGCAGCCCACGCCGCGAGTGCTGGCAGCGTGCCGTGCACGATGCGGCAGTCGGCGTCGATGCAGACCACGACGTCCGGCGGGTCGGCGGCGAGTTGCGCGCGGCCGAACGCGAGCGCGTGGCCCTTGCCGCGTCGCGCTTCGTCGCGGCGCTCGACGACAAGGCACTGCGCCGCCGAGCCGACCCGAAGGGCGGCCGCGCGGGCGACCGCGGCGGTGTCGTCGCCGCAGTTGTCGGCGATCACGACCAGGCGGTCGCCGGCGCCGAGCTGGGCGAGCACGTTGGTCACGGTGCCGGCGATGCCCGCGGCCTCGTCGTGCGCAGGAACCAGCACGCCGAGACGCAGTGGCCCGGTCACCGGTGGCGCGCGATCACGCCAGCGCGGACTGCCGAGCACGCACTGCGCCGCGAAGACGAGGGCAGGCAACGCGAGCATCGCAGCGACGACGGTCAGCGCGATGGCGACGACCTCCACTACCACCGCCTCCGGTTGCCGGGCATCACGCGCGCACGCTACGCGATCGCCGGACCGACGGCATCCGGCAACCGCACCGCCGCGCGGGTCAGAACTGGACCTGCGTGCAGTTGGTGCGGAACCAGCCGGTCAGCATGTCGAAGCCGAAGGCCTGGAACGTCACCAGCTGGCCGTTCAACAGCCCGTTCGGAACCGAGTAGAGCTTCGACAGGCTTGGGTTGCCGATCGCGCCCGTGCCCGAGTAGGAGACGCCGCCGAACAGGCCGATGCCGTCCTCGAGCACCACCGCAAGTGCGTAGCCGGGGTCGATGCAGATGGCCCCGATCGGCGACGCGAGGCGCGGCGAGCCGGGCAGCGACAGCAGTACGATGTACGGCGTCTGCGCCGGCGATGCGCTCGTCTGGTTGGCGACCTGCAGCGAGAACAGCGGCGCCGAGAATGCGGTGGTCAGCTTGCGGGCGTAGAGACTGAACGTCGCGTTGTTCGCAGCACCGACACTCGTCGCGGTGACCATGATCGCGCCGCCATTGGCCGTGGCGGCGACCGTGACCTGGGCATGGCCGTTGGCGTCGGTCGTCGCCGGATTCGTCGACGTCACGGTTGCCGGTCCGCTGACGGCGAAGTTGACCAGGCCGCCCGCAACCGGGTTGCCTTGGGCGTCGAGCAGCCGCGCGACCACTGGCTGCGCGAACACATCTTGGATGGCGGTGCGTTGGGTGCCGCCGCTGATCGCGACGACCGTGTTCTGCGTGTTGATCTTGCGGATCCGGCACAGCTCGCCGCCGGTCCACGAACGCTGCGTGTACCAGAGGCTGCCGTCGGGGCCGAGCCGCAGGCTCGTCACGTGGGTGAAACCGGTGCCCCAGTTCGATGGCGACGGTTGGCCGGGCACTGCCGCTGGCGTCATCCACGTTCCGCCGACCTTCTGGATGCGGCGGAGCAGCCCGGCGCCGAAGTCGAGGCAGAACGCATTGCCCTCGTAGGCCGCGCCGAATCCGGATGACGCACCGAGATTCCGGTACAGCGCCCCGCCGATGATCGAGCCCCAACTCGCCGCGTGCGGCATTGCCAGGATCGGATCGATCATGCCGGCCGGCGGCGTGCCGCCGCACGACGGCCCCGGGATGTCGCCTTCGCGGAACGGCCAGCCGAAGTTCCGCAGCGCCAGGGCGCCCGGCACGTAGACGTACTCGGAGTACTCCTCGACGGCCGACTCACCGACGTCGCCGATGTAGATGTTGCCCGTCAGCGGGTCGATCTCCATGCGGAACGGATTGCGCAGTCCGTGGCCGATGACGAGCTGCGAGAAGTCGTTCGCGCTGCTGAGCGGGTTGTTGCCGGGATCGAGCGTCGCGAACGACGGCAAGGTCGTGCTGCCACCAGCGGGAAGGCCGGCGACGTTCATACGCAAGAGGCAGCCGACCTGGCTGGCCACGTTCTGCGCCACGCACGAGTCACCATCGTCGCCAATCGACAGGTAGAGCATGCCGTCGGGGCCGAAGCGCAGGGATCCGCCGTTGTGGAACTCGGCGAGGTCGGGCACGGTGCCGAGGACGACGCGGCGGCTGCTGGCGGCGAACGTGAGATTCGTGCTCGAGGCGTTGGCGAGGCTGCCGGTGCACGTGAAGCGGTCCAGGTGCAGGAAGTCGTCCTGGGTGCTCGCGTACCAGGCGTAGACGTAGCCGTTGTTCGGGAAGTTCGGGTCGGCGGCGAGGCTCAGCAGGCCGCGCTCGACGGTGAGTTCGACGTTCGGCACCGTGCCGACGAGTGCCGTTGCCCCGTTCGCGTGCAGGGTGACCGTGCCGTCGGCGTTGGCGATCAGCGCCCGGCCGTCAGGCAGGAAGCAGAAGTCGTTGGGTTGGTTGAGCGGACCGGAGACCAGCGTGTCGATGGTGAACCCGGAAGGGACGCTTTGGGCCGGCAGGACGCCGGCGAGCAGTACGAGCGGAAACAGACGGAACATCGCAGAGTCGGAAAGAGTACCTCAGGGGTGGTGCCGAAGCCGCAGGCTGGCCTCGGGAGGCAGGGCACCCTACGCCGAACCCCGGGGATGCGGCCACGGTCCATGCCCGGGATGGCCAGAAGTAGGACGCGCGTTGCGGCGCTGCGCATCGGGGGTTCGCGCCCGCGAGCAGCCGACGCGGTTCACCGAGCGGCCGGCACGGTTCGCGGCCGGCTTCGGGCCGGGATCCCGATCGCCGTGCTGCACGCCGGGACGTCGTCGACGACGACGGCGTTCGCGCCGATGCGAACGTGATCGCCGACCTGGATGCGGCCGATCAACTTGGCGCCGGCGCCGATGTCGACGTGGCCGCCGATCGTTGGCACGCCGCCGCGATGGTCGGCGCCGATCGTCACCTGCTGGAACAGGAGGCAGTTGGGACCGATCACGGCGTCGGCGTGCACGACGATGCCGTTCGGGTGCGGCAGGAACAGGCCGCCGCCGATGCGCACGCCGAGCGGGATGTCGGCGCCGGAGACAACGCTCCAGAATCGGTGCGCGAGCACCGCGAACCCACGCACCACGACGCGCAGCGGCCAGGGCTTGTTCGCGGCCGCCTGGTGGCAGCGGATCCAACGCAGCAGTTGGCGGCCGGGCTGCCAGGCGAACCAGCCGCAGCGTTCCCGCGACCAGTCGGGATCGCTCGGCGAGACGTACGGCTCCTCGAACGGCAGCGGTGCACTGGTCATGGCTTGCGCGCGATCATCCGGACCGAGTCGTAGCGCCGTTGCCGACCGCTCGACAGCGCGCTCACGAGCAAGCGCACCTGCGAGGTGACCGAAGGTCGTCGCGTCGCGGCGCCGACCGCAGGGTTGGCGGCGTAGAGCGCGTCCCAGACTTCCTGCTCGGCGGCGAGCCAGGCGAACTGGCGCGCGAAGCCGTCGAACTCGAAGTTCACGGCGCCGAGGCCGGCGAGCTGGGCGAGTCGCGCGAGGCTGGTTGGCGTGAAGAACCACAGATGGCGACCGGCATCGGTGTGGAACCACGCGGCGCCCGACGTGGCGAAGCCCGCGCTAGCGTGGTTGGGCACCTCGACGACGAGCGCGCCGCCGGCGGCGAGCAGGCTCGCGGCATTGCGCAGCGCGCGTTGCGGATCGCGGCAGTGTTCCAGCGAGTGGCTCAGCAGCACGAGGTCGAACGCGCCGCGCGGGCAGTCCGCCGGCAGGTCCTCGGCCGTGCCCGCGAGCACGGGCCAGCCGCCGCGGCGCCCTGACTCGATCGCCACCGGGCTCGGGTCGACGCCGAGCACTTCGTGGCCGAGTGCCTGCACTCCGCGCAGCATCGCCCCGCCGCCGCAACCGAGATCACACATGCGTCGGCCCGGGCGGCCGCCGAGCTTGTCGTGGAGCAGTCCGGGCGTCAGTGGCACGCTGCGATCGAAGCAGCGGGCGATGCGCGCGAGCACCCGCGCCGACAGGCGCGGACGAGCCGCGGTCGCGCGCCCAGCGGCGGCGCGTTCGCCGTCGCCCATGTAGGCGTCGTACGACGCGGTGTCGTAGAAGCGCTGGAGTTCGGCGTCGGTCGGCTCCGGATGGAGGCGGCCCAGCCCATCGCGTTCGGACCAGTACACGCCGAACGGGCGCGCACCGGCCGAGCCGCGCTGCGTCCAGACGTGCGGCAGGGGGTGGCGCAGTCGGAGTTCTTCGCCGCCCGCCAGTGGGGACGGAATCGTCGGAGCGAGCTGCATGCGGAGTCGCGGTGTCAGGAGCCTACCCCGCGGCCCGTGTGGTGCGAACGCTTGCCAATCCGATGACGCACGCGAGGATTCGCCGCTGCCATGGCCACGAACGACCCGCCGCCGATCGCATCCCCGCCCCGGTGGCGCGCGGCGTTGTGGCTGCTGCTCGTCGTGCACGCGGGCCTTGCGTGGTGGCTGTTCGGGTCGGGGCCGATCGGCGCGTCGTGGCGCGAGGCCGACACGCAGGCGATCGCGCGCAGCCTGGCGACCGAGGACTTCGACGTGCTGCGGCCCCGCGTCGACTGGCGCGGCAAGGGCGAGGGCTTCGTCGAGTGCGAGTTCCCGCTCTACCAGGCGCTCGTCGCGCTGGGGTTGCGTTCCGTCGGCGACGCCGAGTGGCCGGGGCGGCTGTTGTCCACGCTGGCGACGATCGCGTCCGCGCTGGCGTTCTTCGTGCTGTTGGAACGGCGCTGCGGCGGCCGGGCGGCGTGGCTCGGCACGCTGGTCTGGCTCGGTAGCGCGCAGGTCGTGTTCCTGGGCACGCGCGTGATGCCGGACATGGTGTCGACGGCGTTGGCTCTCGTCGGTCTCGCTGCGTTCGACGCGTGGATGCACTCCGGCCGGCGGCTCGCCTTCGCCATGTTCGCGGTCGCGACGCTGCTCGGCGTGATGGCCAAGCCGACCGCCGCCCAGGTCGTTCTGCTGCAGATGGCGTGGGCGGCGTTGCTGGCGCCGGCGCGACTGCGCCGCCCGGCGCCGTGGGTCGTGTGGGGCGTGGTCGCCGTCGCGGTCGCCGCCTGGACGCTGCACGCGCGAGGGCTCGGTCTGGCAACCGGACTGACGTTCGGCGTCACCTTCGGCGACACCAAGCTGCCTGGCTTCGAGCACCTGCTGCGACCGAGTGTCTGGCGCAGCCTCATGGGGGCGACCCTCGAGTACGGCGCGTCGTGGTTCGGAGTGCTGGCGGTTCTCGTGCTCGTGGTTCGTCGTCGGCTCGACCGCGCAGACCTGGCGCTGCTGGTCGTCGTCGCGGCCGGCCTCGTCGGTTCGCTGCGCTACAGCCACGACGTGCGGCTCGGACCGCAGTACCACATCTGGTCCGCCATCGCTGGCGCGTGGCTCGTCGCTCGCGCCTGGCCGACCAACGTCGCGCGCGGGGCGTGGTGGGCCGCGGTGCTCGTGGTGATGGCGCACGCGGGCTGGCAGTTCGCCCACGAACACGAAGTGCGGGCCGCGAATGCGAACGCGCCGCACCTGGTGACGGCCGCCACGTTGCAGCGGCTCTCCGCCCCCGGCGACCTGGTCGTGGTCCACGGTCCCAAGCCGGCCTTCGACGATTTCTGGCGCCGGCCGAACAACTACGAGGAGCCCGTGCTGCTCTATCTGAGCCGTCGGAAAGGGTGGGTGCTGCCGGTCGATCGCGCCGATGCCAACGAGCTTCGACGGCTGGTTGGCGAAGGTGCGGGCTGGTACGTCGACCCGGTGTCCGGCGCGAAGTCGCCCGACGTGAAGCAGTGGCTCGACGAGCACGGCGAGATGGTGCATTCGGACGAGCGGGCTACGATTCACCGTCTGCGCCGGTGAGCCCGGCGGAACGAACGCCAGCGTGTGCTGCGGTGTTCGTCACGGACGGCAGCGAATGACCTCGACCGAGCAACAGTCCGCAGCGCGCGCGCGCCCGGTGCCCCGATCGTGGCGTCTGCATGCCGTCTATCCGCAGGTCTGCGAACCGATCGGCATCGCCAGCATCCCGCTCGAGCTGCTCGACGCCGTCGAGCGCAGCGCCGAGTTGCGTTCGCGGTTCGAGGTCTGCAATTGGGTCGCCGCGGCGCGCCCGCCGTATCGCCGCAGCAACCAGCGCGGCTGCTCGCACGCGTTGGTCGCCAAGATCGCCTACCGGCTGACCGGCGGCGCCGACTTCCTGCGCCGCCGCACGGTGAAGCGCCTGCTGGCCGCCTGCCGCCCCGGCGACCTCGTGATGCCGTATCCGGGCGTGTTGGCGCCCGAAGTCGACGAGCTGCGTGGGCGCGGCGCCGTGATCGTCCACGACCCGGTCAACACCGCCCACCCGCACGGTTGGCATTCCTTGCAGCGCGCCTACGCCGCCGCCGGCATCCCGCTGCATCGCGGCCCCGACGAAGCGGCGATCGCCGACGAACGTCGGCGTTTCCGGCCGGAGGACTTCGCGTTCGCCTGCAGCCCGCACGTGCAGGCGAGCCACCTGGCGTTGGGTCTCGATCCCAGTCGCGTGATCGCCACCAGCCTCGGCTGGAACCCGCGGACGTTCCAGGTGCAGCGCACGCGTGCTGCCGAGCCGCGGTTCCTGTTCGTCGGCCATGGCTCCGTGCGCAAGGGGCTGCCGGTGCTGCTCGCCGCGTGGGCGCAGGCGGCGGTGCGGGGCAAGCTCGTGCTCGTCGGCGGCATCGACGACGAAGTGCGCCGCCACTGCGCGTCGCTGCTGGCGCGCGATGACGTCGAAGTGCTCGCGCACACCCGCGACCTCGCGGCGGTCTACGGGGCCGCCGACGTGTTCGTGCTGCCGAGCTTCGAGGAAGGCAGTCCGCTGGTCAGCTACCTGGCGCTGGCCGCCGGTTTGCCGAGCCTGCTCGGCCCCGCGGCGGCCGGTCAGGTCGTTCGTTCTGGCGTCGAAGGGGTCGTCGTGGAGCCCGACGACCAACCGGCCCTCGTGGACGGCTTGCGACGGCTCGCCACCGACGGCTCCCTGCGCGAACGCATGGGTGCTCTCGCGGCGGAGCGCGCCGCCGAGTTCACGTGGGATCGTGTCGCCGAGCGCCGCTTCACTGCGCTCGACCGGGTGCTGCGCGCGTCCTTGTGAACGGGCCGGCGGTGGCCATGATCGCCGCCGTGCAGTTGACCCTCGAGCAACGGCTGCTGCGCTTCCTCGCGCGCGAGGAGAGCTCCGAACAGCGCGCCCACCGCGAACTGCGGGCGCAGCCGATTGACCTGCGCGTGCTCGATGGCGAGTGCATCCAGGGCGCCGTGTTCCGCGGCGAACGCGACGGGGCGTGGTGGTTCTCGGTGGCCGACAATGGCTCGAAGTTCCGCGCCGGCGACACGCTGGTCGCCGGCGACGGCGTCGACCTCGAGGCAGGCGTGTCGATGATCTACGGCCGCTACGACGCGCGGCGCGGGTTGCTGGTCTGTGAGCCCGATGCGCTGGCCCGTGATGCGGACGCCGGACTGACGCCCGGGCAAGCCTACGTCGTCGATCGCAGGCCGCTCGGCTTGCAGGGGCGGCTGCGCGACGCCGTGCGCGCGGCGTTCGCGACGCCGGCGATCGCGGCCGTGCTGCGCGGCGAACACACCCCGCGGCGCGACGAGGGGCGACACGAGCGCGCGCTCGCGCGGCTCGCAGCGTCGGGGCTCGATCCGGCGCAGGTCCGCGCTGGCGCCGCTGCGATCGCCACCGAGAGCCTGGCGTTGGTCCAGGGTCCCCCGGGCACCGGCAAGACCCGCCTGCTGGCGGCCGTCGTGGGGGCGCTGGGCGCCAGCGGCTGTCGCATCGCGTTGTGCGCGTTCACGCACCGCGCCGTCGGCAATGCGCTGGCCGCGATCCGGCGCGAGGCGCCTGCACTGCCTGCGTTCAAGCTCGCGTCGCAGTCGACCGAGGACCACGCCGAACTGCGCGCCGCCGGCGTGCAGATCGTCGATGCGCGGGGCGCACGGCTGCCCGAGAAGGGCGTGGTCGTCGCCGGAACGTGCTACCAGCTGGCGAAGTTGGCGGACCGCGAGCAGTTCCACTACACGGTGTTCGACGAGGCGGGGCAGCTGCCGATCCCGCACGCGCTGCCGGGCATGCTGCGCAGCCGCCGCTGGCTGTTCTTCGGCGACCATTGGCAATTGCCCCCGGTCGTGGCCACGGCCGGCGCCGATCGTCAGGTCGCGGTGTCGATCTTCGAGCTGCTGCACGATCGGTACGGCTCGCATCTGCTCGACACGACGTACCGCATGAACGACGGCGTCTGTCGCGTCGTCAGCGACACGTTCTACGGCGGCCGCCTGCATCCGGCGCGTGATGCCGGCGCGCGGCGTCTGCCGTTCGTTCCTGGCGGCGCGTTCGACGAAGTGCTCGACCCGGAACTCGGCTCGGTGTGGTTGCGCATCGACCACCGGCAGCCGGGATCCCGTTCGCCGGAGGAGGCGAACGCCGCCGCCGACGTCGTCGACGAACTGGTGCGCCGGCACGGCGTCCCGCCGGCGGAGATCGCGGTGATCGCGCCGTTCCGCGCGCAAGCGAGGCTGCTGCGCTCGGCGATCGACCACAAGGGCGTGCCGGGCCACGAAGCGCTGGTCGTCGACACCGTCGAACGCATCCAAGGGCAGGAACGCGAGGTCGTCGTGGTGTCGTTGACGGCCGGCGATCCCGTCGAGTCGAAGGCGCGCGGCGCGTTCCACCTGTCGGTCCATCGCCTCAACGTCGCGTTGTCGCGGGCCCGCACCAAGGCGGTGCTGATCGCGTCGGCCTTCGCGTTCCGCGCGCTGCCGCACGATGCCGACGGTCTGCGCATGGCGTCGCGCTGCAAGGAACTGCGCGACCGCATGGCGTGCGTGGACCTGACGCGCCTCTACGTCGCTCCCGGCGTGCCGGGCCCCACCGTTCCTTCGTCATGATCGATCCCGCGTCGCCCTCGTTCTCCCTCGCCGCCGAAATCGCCGGTTGGTACGGCACCGCGGCCATCCTCGGGGCCTACGCGCTGTCGAGCTTCGGCGTGCTGCAGCCGCGCGATCGCAGCTACCAACTGCTCAACCTCACCGGGGCGCTCGGCGTGGCCTGGGTGTGTTGGCGCAACGCGACGTGGCAGGCGTTCTGGCTCGAGGCCGTCTGGGCGGCGATCGCCCTGGTTGCACTGGCGCGAAGGCCGGCGCGCTGACGACGAGCGACGATCAGTGTTCGCTCGTCGGAGCCGGCGAGGCACGGTGCAGCACGAAGCGCCCGCGCAGCGTCGGACCGCCCGTCGGGACCGGAATCTGCCAGGTGCCGCTGAGAACGCTGCCCGTGGCGTCGAGCGTGCCGCGGTAGACGACGCGGTGGCCAGGCGCCTCGAAGGTCTTCGCCTTGCGGTCGCGAATGCGGATGCTCGTCGTGCTCTTGCCCTGGTACTGCTTCACGAACACGACCACGCGTTCGGTGACCTCGCCTTCGACGATCGAGCGCTCCGGCAGCGTCGACAGCACTTCGGCCTCACCTTCGGCCTCGGCGCCGCCGCCGTTGGCGGCTGGGAGCGCGAGCATCGTCTCGCGACTCGCGAGCACGGTATCGGCGTCGCGCATCTCGCCGACGAAGGACTGGCCGCGTTGCGCGACGCGCATCGTGATGCCGTGGCGACCCCCGTGTTGTTCGTAGTGCCCGGACCATGCGCCCGTGAGATCGAACGTCGTCATCGTCGCGCGCAGCATCCTGGCGGCACGCGGCGGCGACAAGTCCCGGCCGCCGGGCGTCAGGGCAGCATGCCGAACGCGAGCCACGCGCCGTAGAGCAGGACGCCGAGGACGAGTCCGAGCAGCACGACGCGTGCCGCGTGCAGCAAGGGCCGTCTCATCGCGCGCTCAGCAACGCGAGGAACGCTGCTTCGTCGAGGATCGGCAAACCCAGCTCCCGAGCCTTGTCCAGTTTTCCCCCGGCGTCGGCGCCGGCGACGACGTCGGTGACCTTCTTGCCGATGCCGGCCGCGGTGCGGGCGCCGAGCGCTTCCACGCGCGCCTTGGCGTCGTCGCGCGACATCGCCTGCAGGCCGCCGGTGAACACGAAGACCCGCCCCGACAGCGGGCCGGCCGTCGGTGCTGCGGCAACCGGACAAACGCCGGCGGCGGCCAGTGCGGCGAGCGTCGCGCGGTTCTTCGGCGACGCGAAGAACTCGACGATCGACGCGGTCACTTCCGGGCCGACGCCATCGACCGCACCCAAGGCCTGGGCGTCGGCCGCGGCGAGGCGTTCGAGCGAACCGAAGTGGGCAGCGAGGTCCTTCGCGGTGGTCTCGCCGACGTGCCGGATGCCGATGCCGTGCAGGAAGCGGGCGAGCGTCGGCGTGCGGCCCTTCTCGATCTGGGTGAGCAGGTTGGCAGTGCTGCGCTCACCCCAGCGCTCGAGTTCGACCAGGCGGTCCTTCTTGGCCGCCAACGCGAACACGTCCTCGACCGAGGTCACGAGTCCGGCCGCGACGAGCTGCTCGACCTGCTTTGGCCCGAGACCCTCGACGTCGAACGCGCGGCGCGAGGCGAGGTGGACGATGCGACCGACGAGCTGGGCCGTGCAGTCCAGGGCCACGCAGTGGACGAACTTGCCCTCGCGCTGCAGCGGGCCGCCGCACGCCGGGCACGCGTCCGGTGGAAGCGCTGGCACGGCGTCGGCCGGGCGGCGCTCGGTGAGCACGCGCACGACCTCGGGGATCACGTCGCCAGCACGCTGGATCTCGACGGTGTCGCCAGCGCGCACGTCGCGTTCGGTCAGCAGCGCCCAGTTGTGCAGCGACGCATTGCGAACGGTCACGCCGGCGAGTTCGACCGGCTCGAGCTGCGCGACGGGCGTCACGGCGCCGGTGCGGCCGACCTGCGCGCCGATCTGCAGCACGCGTGTCGTCGCGATGCGCGGCGCGAACTTGTAGGCGAGCGCCCAGCGCGGCGTGCGCGACGTGCGGCCGAGCCGGAGCTGGAAGTCCAGGCGGTCGACCTTGGCGACGATGCCGTCGAGTTCGTACGGCAGATCGTCGCGCCGCCGCTCGAGTTCGTCGCGGAACGCCAGCACGCCGTCGATGTCGGCGGCCGTCGCGAACGGCTCCGCGGTGCGGAAGCCCCAGGCCGCCAGTTGCGCCCGCAAGCCGGCGTGCGTCGTGAACGGTTCGCCATCGACGTGGCCGCTGGCGAAGGCGATGAAGTCGAGCGGGCGGCGCGCCACGACCCGCGGGTCCTGCAGCTTCAACGTGCCGGCGACGGTGTTGCGCGCGTTGCGGAACTGGCCGTCGGCGGACGTCTCCTCGCGCTCGCGCAGCCGCGCGAACCCCTCGCGGCTCATGATGACCTCGCCGCGCACCTCGATGCGCGCCGGGAATGGCCCCGCACCACCGAGACGCAGCGGCAGGTTGCGGATCGTGCGCAAGTTGGCGGTCAGGTCCTCGCCCTGTTCGCCATCGCCGCGCGACAACCCGCGCACGAGGACACCGTTCTCGTAGAGCAGATTCGCCGAGGCGCCGTCGAGCTTCGGTTCGCAACTCCACGTCAGCGGCTCGTCGACCGGCAGTTCGAGCAGCCGGCGGGCGCGGTCGACGAAGGCGCGCACTTCGTCCGCGGCCATCAGCGACTCGATGCTGCCCATCGGCTGCAGGTGCGGCGCGACTGCGAACGTCCCGCCTTTCGGCAGCGGCGCGCCGACGCGCTGCGTCGGCGAGTCGGGCGTCACGAGTTCGGGATGAGCGCTCTCGAGCCGGCGCAGCGCCGTGAACAGCGCGTCGTAGTCGGCGTCGGTGAGATCGCTGGCGCCGCGGTTGTAGTACTGGTCGTCGGCGGCCCGGATGCGCGCGCGCAGGTTGACGATCTCGGACTCGACGCTCACCGGCACGGTCCTAGAGGCCGCCGCCGGCATGGTCAAGCGCGCGACCGGCCCTGCGCCGGCGGGTCAGCGGATCGCGAACGGTCGCCGCAGCGACCCTGCCGTCGGCGCCTGGTTGCTCTCGTGGAACACGTAGGTTGCCTTCGGGTCGCGGCAGGCGCGGGAGTAGCGCCGCGACGCCTGTTCGGTCAGGGCCTCGGTGACGTCCATGGCCGACGCGCCGGCGGCGACCACAGCGTGCGCCAGTTCGTCGTCGGTCTGGTGCTGGCCGTTCGCCTGCAGCGACTGGATGTCTGCCGCGGTCCTGATCCCTTGCTCCACCAAGAGGTCCGCCAGCCGTTCGTCGAGTTGGCAGGGCGTCGCGTCGCTGTCGACGATGTAGCCGTTCTGCAGTCGGAAGGTGACGCGCGTGTCGTTGCTCATGACCTCGACGACGCCGCTCTTGCGCAGGCGGCCGAGGAACTGGAACACCGACAACAGCGGCATGGTGGTGGCGCTGCCCTCGAGTCGTTTGACGGCGGGGCGCGACGTTGCCGGCGGTTGCGCGACCGTCGTGGCTGCGGCCGATTCGGCCTCTTTCCTGCCACGGGCCAGCAGGTCGTGGATCGCCTCGCCGAGGTCGCGCATGCCGTTCTCGATGCGCTCGAGTGAGCTGCGACTGCTCGCGAAGTCGATGTCGCGCATGGCGACCTGCTCGAGCGTCTGGGCGAGCGAGGCGGCGAGCGCCACGAAGTCGTCGCAGTAGCCCTGGATCAGCGAGTTGGCGGCGGCAGCCGGGAAGCGGCTCGGTTGCATGGGATGGTTGATCGGCCATCACCGCCCTGCACCGTGAACCCGTCCGGCGTCGCTGCCGCGCGCCGTTCCTCGCCGTGGCATGGCGCCGTCAGAACGGGATTGCGTCGTCGCCGGCCAGCCCCTTCGTCGAACCGCCATTGCGGCGCGGGCCGCTGGCCGGTCGCGATGGCGCCGCGGTCGACGCGTCGGCGGTGGTCCGGTCGGCCGTGGCTGCGCGGTACCCGTCGTACGGCACCTCGTTGCGGCGCACGACGTCGCCCGCTGGCGACTGGTACTCCGCCGGTCGGATCTCGACCAACGCCTGCCGGCCCTCCAGGTCGCGCGGCTCGATGCTCACCCGACCCGAGGCCGGCAGCCCGAGCGCCTGCAGGACCGTGCGGGCCCTGGCGCGGCCGCGCGAACTGAACACCAGGCTGTCCCACGCCGCCTGCTTGCCGACGTGTTGGCCCTCCGCGACCACGAGGCGCAGGGACCAGCGTTCGTCGCCGGCGCGCGTCGTGCCGGGCCGGATCTCGGCGATCCGGCAGACGTAGGTGCCGGCGGGAACGGTGATGTAGTCCGACACGCGGTCGGTGTCCTCGAAGTCGATCTCCATGCTTCCTCCTTTGGTGGTGACGAAATGCAATGTGTCACCTCGAGGTCGATCGGTCGCACTTCGGCCCACAATTCCTTACGGTGCCCGGCTGCTGGCAACGACCGCGACCGTGGCTGTTCCGACGACCGTTCCCGACGACCGAGAGCTGCGCGATCCGCGGCACCACCTGACGCTGGCTGCCCGCCACTACGAGAACTTCCCGGTCGGCTCGTGGCTGCTGCCGGCCCGCGCGCGCCGGCACCTGCACCGCATCTACGCGTTCGCCCGCACCGCCGACGACCTCGCCGACGAGCTGCGCGACGCCGAAGCGCTCGCCGCCTTTCGCGCGGCGTTCGTGGCGCACCTCGACGGGGCCGCCGCCAACGTGCCGTTGTTCGTGGACCTGACGGCGACCATTCGCGAGTGTGCGCTCGAGACGGCGTTGTTCACCGACCTGCTCGATGCGTTCGCGCAGGACTGCGTGCAGAAGCGCTACGACCGCGACGGGCTGTTCGACTACTGCCGCCGGTCGGCCGATCCGATCGGACGCCTGGTGCTGCGGGTGCACGGCTACCGCGACGCCGCGCTCGACCGCTGGTCGGATCGCATCTGCACCGCCTTGCAGTTGTTGAACCACCTGCAGGACCTCGGCAGCGACCTGCACGAACGCGACCGGATCTACTTCCCGCGCGAAGACCTCGTCCGCTTCGGTGTCGACGAAGCCATGCTCCGCCAGACGAAGGCCACGCCGCCGGTGCGCGCGCTGGTGCGCCATTGGGCCGCGTTCCTCGCCGGCGAGTTCGTCGCCGGCTGGCCGCTGGTGGCGGCCGTGCGCGGTCGGCTGCGTTGGGAGCTGCGGGCGATCGTGCGTGGCGCGGCCGCCGTGCTGGCGCGCATCGCCGCCGTCGACGGCGACGTGCTCGGCGGGCGCGTGCATCTGACGCGTGGCGAACGGCTGCGCAGCGTTCTCGCCGGCCTGCTGTGGCCGGCGGCCCCGCGGTTTGGGAGCAACCCGTGAGCGGCAACGGCGAGGCTCCTCCGAGTGCGGCGCTGCGAGCCGACGAGATCGCGGCGCGGTCGGGCTCGAGCTTCCTGAGCGGGTTCCTGTGCATGGACGCGCGGCGTCGCGCCGGCATGACCGCGATCTACGCGTTCTGCCGCGTCGCCGATGACGCGGTGGACGAAGCGGCCGACCGGGCGACGGCGACGCGCCACCTGCAGTTCTGGCGCGGCGAGCTGGCCGCTGCCGCCGCCGGCGCTGCCCGCACGCCGGTGGGGCGTGCGCTGCAAACGGCGATGCAGCAATTCGGCGTCGACGCGACGCATCTCGGCGATCTGCTCGACGGAGTCGCGACCGACATCGCGCCGCACCCGTTCGCCGACGAGCAGGAACTGCACCGCTACTGCCATCGCGTCGCCGTCGCGGTCGGGTTGGCCTGCCTGCCGGTGCTCGGTGCGACGAGTCCTGGTGCGCGCGAGTACGCCGACGCGCTGGGCCACGCCCTGCAACGCACCAACATCCTGCGCGACCTGCGCCAGGACGCCGAACAGGGCCGCTGCTACCTGCCGACGCCCTGGTTGTCGGACCCCGCCGTGCCGCCGTCGTGGCTGGACGGGCGTGGGCCCGCCGACGCCTACGGTCCGGGCGGCGCCGTCACGCGGCTCTGCGAACGGCTCGCCGACGCCGCGGCGGCGCACTTCCTGCGCGCCCGTCGGGCCCTGCAGGCGCTGTCGCGGCGCGAACGTCGGGCGTTGGTGCCGGCGCGAATCATGGCCGCGGTCTACGCGGCGTTGCTGCCGGCGCTGCGCGCCCGATCGGGGGACGTGCGTGGCCCACGCGTGCGCCTCGGCCGGGGCCGCAAGTTGTTGCTCGCGATCGCCGTGCTCGCCGGGTTGCGCTCGTGAACGCGCAACGCAAGGCGTACGTGCTCGGCGGCGGCGTGGCGGGCCTGGCCGCGGCGTTCGGGCTGGCCGACATGGGGTTCCGCGTGGTCCTGCTCGAGTCGCGCGGTTGGCTCGGCGGCCGGGCGTTCGCCAGCGTGGATCGGGCGAGCGGACGGCGGCTCGACAACGGCCCGCACGTGATGCTCGGCTGCTACCACGCGATGCGCTCGCTGCTGCGGCGGCTTGGCACCGAGCACGCCTTTGCCGGCGCGTCGTCGCTGGCCCTCGCGTGGCGACGTCGTGGCGGCGCGGTGCTGAGGCTTCGGTTGTCGCGCCTGCCCGTGCCGTTGGCGATGCCGGCGGCGCTGCTGGCCCTGCCGATCCCGTTCGCAGCACGCTGGCGTGCGTTCGCCGGCATGCTCGCGACGCTGCGGCGGACGCCACCGGAGTGGACGCTCGGCGACTGGCTGCGGCACCGCGGCCAGCTCGGCGAACCCGACGCGCTGCTGTGGCGGCCTCTCTGCCGCGCGATCATGAACGTCGAGCCCGAGCTGGCGGCGGCCCGCGACTTCGTCGCCACGTTGCGGGAGGCGTTCGGCGGCAGTGCGGGACGTGCCGCGTTCCTGGTGCCAACACGTCCGTGGGGCGAGCTGCTCGGCGATCCGGCAGTGCCGGCGTTGGTCAAGGCCGGCGTCGAGGTGCGGCTCGGCGCGCGCGTGCAGGCGATCACGGCCATGGCCGGCGCGGCGACGGGCATCGTGATCGGCGACGATTCGCGCCTCGTCGTCGGTCCGGACGACCTCGTCGTCTCCGCGTTGCCGTGGCGCTCCCTGCGCGCAGTCTGGCCGGATCTGCCAGCACCGCTCGGCGACCTCGAGTCTTCGCCGATCGTCAGCGTCTTCGTGACGATGCCGGCGAACGTGCCGCCGCTGCCCGACGACGGTCCGGTGACCGCGCTCGTCGATGGCGATCCGTTCCACTTCGTGCTGCGTACGCCGGGCGGCGACGCGCGGCAGGTGGCGCTGCTCGCCGGCGGCAACCGGTCGTTCGACGGCCAGACCGTCGAGGCGATCGGCGCGCGCGCGCTCGCGCAGCTCGCCGCCTGGTATCCACGCGCCGATGTCGGCGGCGCCGAAGTCGTCGTGCGCAAGGAGCAGCACGCGACGTTCGTCGCGGCGTGCCGGACCTGGCAGCGGCGGCCGGCGCCGGGGCGACTCGCCGGCGGCCCCTCGAACCTGCTGGTCTGCGGCGACTGGACCGCCACGGGGTTGCCGGCGACGCTCGAAGGGGCGGCGCGTTCGGCCGCGACGATGCTCGCAACGATCGATCGGCGTTGAGCGCGGGCAGCCCTCAGCCCAGCGCTTCGTCGATCATCGTCACGATGCGATCCAGCACGTCGCGCAGGCGCCGGCGTTCGGCATCGAGTTCCTTCACCACGGCGACGAGCTGGTCGATGTTGCGCACGTCGTCGAGTTGGCGGTTGAAGCGATCGGCCGCGACCGACTCGACTTGCACGAAGCTGCGGGGTGTCGCGGTGCTGGCGGCGTTCGCTGCTGCGGCGGCCGCGGCCGCTGCCGTCGCGGTCGCACGCTTGCCGGTCCCGCGCGGTTTGACCGGTACGAGGCCGAGCACCGCCTTGGCCCGGCCGTAGACGATCGGCGCCACGGACCAGCCTCGTTGCGCGCAGGCGTCACGCAGATCGGCGTAGCTGCGCGCCGGGTCCTTGCGCAGTTCGTCGACGAGGAACTCGAACGCCGCCGAGCCCTTGCGCTTCGCCGCGGGCACCCGGTCCGGCGCGTCCTTGGCGGGCGAGTCGTCTGCCGCGACGTCGTCGCCGGTCGGCGCCGATGCGGCGGCGGCAGCGGGCACCGGCAGGCCGGGGGCCGCCGCGCGCAGCGGCGGCAGGCCGAGGCTCTTGCGCGCGCGTCCGTACTGGATCGGCTGCATGCCGATGCCGGCCTCGGCCGCGAGGCTGCGCAGCTTCGCGTAGTCGAGAGAGGGATCTTCGCGCAGGCGTTCGATGGCGAACGCTTCCCCGGACAATCGGAGAGGACCGGTCATGGTGGTGGGGCGCTTCGGTGGAATCGGGGCGAGGATGCAACGGCGGGCCGCGACGGGGCGCAAGCCCAATCAGTCGCTACTCGACGTGGATGTGGCGGCCGCCGTTCTCGGTNNCCGAGCCAGCAGGCGATCGCGCGCGAGGAACTGGCGCGCGTCGAGGCGGCGTTCGCGCGGCTGTCGCCGGAGAAGCAGGAGGTGATCCTGATGTCGCGGCTGATGGGCTTGCCGCACGCGCAGATCGCCGCCGAGCTGGGCAAGAGCGAAGTGGCGGTGCGGGCGATGCTGAGCCGCGCGTTGGCGGATCTGGCGACCGGGTTGTAGGGGCGCGCGCGGTGGGCCGCCGCGACGGTGCCAGGGTTCGCTCGCGACCTAGTCGATGTGCACGTGCCGGCCGCCGTTCTCCTCGGCCATCGGCCGCAGGAAGTCGGTGTCGTTCTTGTCGCCGAACGTGATGCAGTGGATGGCGATCTTGCGCAGGTTGTTGGTCTCGCGCACGCGGCGACGGATCTCGTCCTTGTCGGTGATCGTGCCGGCGGTCGGGGCGCCGTCGCTGATGACGTAGAGCGTGTCGAAGCCAGCGGCGTAGTACTTGTCGTGCAGACCGCGGCCGCCGAAGTCGAGCGCCTTGTCGAGCGCGTCGTAGAGGTTGGTCGGCCCGTTCGGTCGCAGGCTGTCGAGGAAGTTGCCGAGCAGGTCGTCGCGCATCGTGTCGTCGAGCTTGACGAGCGCGGGCCGGCCGCCTTCCTGGCGCCAGATGCGTACGTCGTCGCTGAACACCACGAGGTTCACGAGCGCGCCGTCGGGCAACGACTGGATCAGGCGGCCGATCTCGCGAACCACCAACGCGGCCTTGGTCGTCGTCAGCGCCTCGCCGCCAGCGCCGGCGGTGCCCTCGCCCTTCGGTCGCAGCGTCAGCGGTTCGGCCATCGACCCGCTGAAATCGAGCACGAACAGCACGCGGTCGGATTCGACCTCGAGGTCGAAGAACTTCTCGTACTTGCCGGCCGCCGGTTTGGTGGCGCCGGCGGCGGTCGCCGGGCGCACGGTGAACGTCGCTGCTTCGCGCTTCCAGAAGTCCTGCCATGGCGCGATGCCGCCGCGCACGACCGACTGGCCGGTCAGGCCCTCGAGCAGCTTGTGCAGCCGCACGTCCATCGCCCACGGGTCCTTCTTGCGCTGCAGCTCGGCCTCGAGCCCGCGGATCAGCATCGGGATCACCGGCTTGCACTTCTGGATCGCGAGCGAGAACGCCGCGGCACTGCGCACCTGCCAGATCACATCGCGCACGAGCAGCTCCTCGAGCTTCTGGTTGGCGGTGTCGCGCATCGCCAACACCGGTGCGTCGGGTTGCTTGCCGAGCGATTCGTCGACGTGGGGCTGCAGCGCTGCGCCGATCGCGTTGCACGCGGCGATGCGCACGTTCGGCTCGACGTCGCGCAGCAACTCCACGAGCGTCGGCACGAGATCGAGCGTCGGGTCCTTGGCCATCGCGTTGACCGCCTGCACGCGCAGCTCGGTCGGCATCGTGCGGCACGCGCGCATCAGTTCGAGCTGGGCCTCCGCGCTCGGGTGGCCGCCGAGCACGCGCAGCACCGCGGCGGCGTCGCGCTGGTCCTGGTTCTTCTTCTGCGCGCGAATGCCGGGCGCTGCGAGCTTCGCCAGCAACCACGGCAGCACGTCCGCCGCCGTCACCGAGCGCAGGTGCTTGCAGGCGAGCGCCTGAACGCGCCACGGCTGCAGTTCCCGTTGGTAGTCGACGAGATCGGTCGAAGTGGTGGCGCCGGTCGGCTTCGGGTCGATGCTCGCGGCTTCGAACAACATCTGCGCGGCCGCCAGCGTGTTCCACTGCGCGAGCTTCGCCATGCTGGCGTCGAGCGCCGCCAGCGCGGCCTCGTCGGTGCGGTCCTCCTTCACCAGCCGGATCGCCCCGCTCTTGTACTCCTGCAGCCAGGCGCGGAACGACGTGATGTCGCCGGCCTGCACCGCCTCCGGCGAGTCCTGGGCCGCGGGGGGCGTCGGCTTCTGGCCGGCTGCGGCAGCGGCCAGCAGGACGGCCGCCAGGAGTCGGCAGGTCACGAGCATCGCAGACGCTTACGCGGGGACGCTCGCCGGGGGAAGGGCCGCCAGGTCAGTGCCCGGCGGCTGCGTCACCCCGCGGGTCCTCGACCCGGCCGACGAACAAGATCAGTGTGCTGGCCTGGTGACGCAGCGTGAACGCGAACGGCCGGTCGGCGACGAACGGGATCGGCGGCTGCAGTTTGCCCGGAGCCGCGCTGCCGGGCGCCAACACCGACGCGGTGGCGGCGGCGGCTTCGACGCCACGTTCGTCGACCTCGATCCAGGTCTGGTGCACGACGTCGTCGATCACCAACGCGTCCTTCGGCGAGATGCCGGTGAAGTCCGCCGCGCCCGCGACGAACGCCGTGCGCAGTCCGAGCGCCTGCAGCGGCTCCCGCAAGCGGCAGTGGCCGGCGAGGCGGAACCGCGGCAGGTGGACGTCGACGCGTTGGCCGGCCATTCCCTGCCGATGGGCCCCGGCGAGCAGCGCTTGCTCGGCATCGGCCAGGGACTTGCCCGCGCGCGGCAGCATCACTTCGCAGACCAGCTCGCCGGCTCGGAACGGCAGCACGATGCACTGCCAGTCCGGAGTCTCCGCGTACGAGCAGTGGCGTACGGCGCGCATCATCGCCACGTCGACCGGGGCGCCCTGACGCAGATGGAACGGTGCCGGCTTCGTCGCGTGGGCGTTGAACTCGTCAGCCCAGCCCGCCTTCAGCCACAACGCGTTGCTCACCACCGTCCTGGTTTCGCCGGTCACCAGGCCCGGCGGCAGCAGTTCGCGGATGCGATCGTTGGTGACCTGGGCGATGTGCGCGTTGATCTGCCGGCGAGCGCCGTCGGGATCGTCGCGGAACGAGAGGTCGTGATGCTCGGCGCGGAACGAGTCGCGCAACACCGCTGCATAGGCGGGCTCGATCGGGTGACCACTCTGCGTCCAGAGATCGTTGGCGAACCGCAACTCATGGAGGCGCTCTCGGGGCGCCTTGCCGGAGAGCCCGAGGCTGGTCAGCAACTGGCCGGCGGCCGCGTGCAGCCGTTCGCCGCGCAGGTCGGCGGGCAGCCGCAGCACGGTCGCCAGTTCGTCCCCCGTATTGCCGCGAGCGCCCGGCAGCATCATGGCCAGCGCGATGGCGATGCTGGCCGGCGAGCAGGTCGGCGTCTTTGCAGCGACCAGCCGCGGATGCAGGTCGGCAGCAAAGGCGTTGATCGCGTCGGCGAGGCGCCGCGCGTCGTTCGCCGAGGGCTGTTGCGTGGGGAGGACGGCCGCTAGCGCGAGCGCTGCGGCGACGAGGTGGGTGGGTCGTTCCATGACGTGGTCTCGGCGCGTGTGCCCGACGCGCCGGTTCCGTCGGAGTTCCCGGCCGGCGGCACCAGCCCGAGCACGGCACGCAGGGCCCATTCGATCTCGGGCTGGTCGAACACGAAGCCGGCGACGCCGAGGCGGTTGGGGGCCGCGCGCACGCTCGCCAACAGCAGCGCGCCGGCCATCTCGCCGAACAGCAACCGCAGCGCGAACCCGGGCACGGGCAAGCGAGTCGGCCGGCGCAGAACGCGGCCAAGGGCCCGGGTGAAATCCCGGTTGGTCACCGGATGCGGCGAGGTCGCCACGACCGGGCCGCGCAGGTTGGTGTTCGCGAGCGCAAAGCGGATCACGCGCACGAGGTCGTGGCGGGTGATCCAACTCATCCAGTGCCGGCCGCCGGCGAGCTTGCCGCCGAGCCCGAGCCGGAACGGCAGCAGCAATCGCGGCAGCGCGCCGCCCGCCGGGTCGAGGACCATGCCGATGCGCAGGTTGACCACGCGGATGCCGGCGGCCTCGGCGGGCGCGGTGGCGCGTTCCCACTCCTGCGCCACGTCGGCCAGGAAGCCCTGCCCGGGGGCGCTCGCTTCGTCGAGCAGTTCGTCGCCGCGGTCGCCGTAGATCCCGACCGCCGACGCGCTGACCAGCACCCCCGGCCGATGGGGCATCGCCGCCAGCGTGCGGCTCAGCGCCGCCGTCACCGGGCCGCGGCTGCCCTGGATCGCCCGCTTCCTCGCCGCGGTCCATCGCCCGGCCGCGACGTTCTCGCCCGCGAGGTGGACGACGGCGTCGATCGCGCCGAGCCGTTCGACGTCGATGGCGCCGGTCGTCGGGTCCCAACGCACCGCATCCGGGTCGTTCGCCGCGGTCCGCACCAGGCGCCGCACCTCGCACCCCGCCGTGCGCAGTGCCTGCACCAGGGCGGAACCGACGAAGCCGCTCGAGCCGGTGATCGCGATGCGGCGAGGGCTGTCCATGGCGTCAGTCTGCCGCTCGTGGGGCCGGCGCGCGACCAGCGAGCGGCGTCTATCATGGCGAACGTGCCCCTCTCCCTCTCCCGCGGCGCCGTCGTCTCGTTCGCGGCGTGCGTCCCGCTGCTCGCGCAGGATCCGCTGCGCGAGCGCGTGAACTACGCGCTCGACCAGGCGCGTCCGGCCTTGCTCGGGCACCTGCGGGCGGCGAGCGAGCCGTCGACGCGTCCCGGCGAACTCGCACTCGTCGCGCTGGCGGGGGCGCACGACGGCCTCGACGCGCAAGACCCGACGTTCGCGCAGGCGATCGAACGGCTGGCCAAGGCCAGCCCGACCGAGACCTACGACCTGGCGCTGCGGCTGATGGTCTGCGAAGCAGTGCCGTGGTTTCCGCGACGCGAGGCCGTGGCGGCGGCCGACGCGAAGGCCCTGCTCTTGCACCGCCACAAGTCGGGCGCGTTCGGCTACGGCCGCAATCCCGGCGGGTGGGATCTGAGCAACACGCAGTACGGTGCGCTCGGCCTGCGCGCGGCGACCGCGCTCGGTATCACCATCGAGCGCACGGTCTGGCAGCGGCTCGGCGCCGAGATCGCCGAACACCAGGGCGACCACGGCGGCTTCCACTACGGCCGTGCCGATTCGGGTTTCGATGCCTACGCGTCGATGACCGCTGCCGGCATCGCCGTGCTCGCGATCTGCCAGCAGCAGCTCGCAGCCAACGGCGACGCGCCGAGGATGCTCGCCGACGGGATTGCGCGCGGCTGGCAGTGGTTCGGCCGCAACACCGGCGTGCTCGGTTCGCGGAAGGAACGGTGGAGCTACTACTTCCACTACGGCCTCGAACGCGCGGCGATCCTGTGCGACGTGACCGAAGTCGGCTCGGTCGATTGGTACGCCGCGGGTGCGCGCATGCTCTGCGACGACCAGCTCGGCGGCGGCGGCTGGACCAGCACGCAGGACGGACATCCCGGCGGCCGCCTCGCGGGCGGCCGCGGCGATCTCGTGCCGACGTCGTTCGCGGTGCTGTTCCTGCGGCGGAAGTTCCAGAAGGCGATCGGCCCGCTGACGGTCAAGGTCGTCCACCTCGCCAACCTCGGGCCGGCGTCGAAGGCCGCCGACGTCGACGCGTGCGCCGCGGGCCTCGTGCAGCGCGGCAAGCCAGCACTGCCCGAAGTGCTGAACGCGCTGCGCAGCGAGGTCGAGCCGCAGCGGCGCGCGGCGGCGGCGGCGCTGCAGGGCATCGTCGGCGAGGCGTTCGGGTACGACGCGGCGAAGTCCGCCGCCGACAACCGCACGGCGGTGCGTGCCGCCGAGCTGTGGTTCCTGAAGAACCGCTGAACGGCAGGCCGTGCTTGCCGGCTGCGCGGGCCGCGCGACGATGGGCGGCCCGCCCATGACCCGACTCCACCGCGCGTTCGAGCGCACGGCCACACGCCGCGCCCATCTCGACCAGGGCAACCTGCTGCGTTCGCTGACCCTGGTCATCAACGGCGTGCCCGGCGGCATCAACCTCGGCCAGGGCGTGTGCGATCTCGACACGCCAGCACCGCTCGTCACCGGGGCGATGGCCTCGATCGACGGCGGCGATCGCCAGCTCTACACGCCGTACGCGGGCCTGCCCGAGTTGCGCGCGGCGATCGCGAAGAAGCTGCGGCGGGACAACGGGCTGCCGTTCGAGAGCAAGAACGTCGCGGTGTGCACGGGCAGCAGCGGCGCCTTCTTCGCGGCCGGCATGACGCTGATCGAGCCCGGCGACGAGGTCGTGCTGTTCGAGCCGTTCTACAGCTACCACTGGACGACGATCCCGTTGTTCGGGGCGAAGCCCGTCGCGGTCCCGCTCGACCGGCAGACGCTCGCGTTCGACGCCGAAGCGCTGCGCCGCGCGCTGACGAAGCGGACCCGCGCCGTGGTCGTCAACACGCCGGGCAACCCGTCGGGCAAGGTGTGGACGCGGGCCGAGCTCGACGAACTGGCGGCCGTGCTCGACGGCACCGACGTGATGGTGCTGACCGACGAGGTCTACGAGTACATGTGCTTCGACGGTCGCAAGCACGTGTCGCCGGGCGCCGTGCCCGGTCTCGCCGACCGCACGCTGACGATGAACTCGTTCAGCAAGACGTTCTCGATCACCGGCTGGCGCATCGGCTTCCTCGCCGGACCGGAGGCGATCGTCGAGAAGTGCGGCATCGTCTTCGACCAGATCGAAGTGTGCGCGCCGCGGCCGATGCAGCGCGGCGTGCAGCGCGCGCTCGAGCAGCTGCCGCCGAGCTACTACACGGACCTGCAGGCTGGCTACGAGAAGAAGCGGGACGCCTTCTGCGCCGCGTTGCGTGACGCGGGATTCACGTTTGCGGTGCCGCAGGGTGCCTACTACGTGCTCGCCGACCATCGAAAGGTGTTCGGCGACATCGATTCGTACCCGGCCGTGCTGCAGATGATCGACCGCATCGGCGTGAACGCGGTGCCCGGGCACCTGTTCTTCGTCTCGCCCGACGGCGTGCGCAGCATGCGGTTCCAATTCGCCGTCGATTGGCCGGTGCTCGAGGAGGCGATGACCCGTCTGCGGAGCCTGCGCGCATGAGGACGATCCTGGCGGTGGTGGTGTTCGCGACCGCGGTCGCGGCGCAGCAGGCCGAGCCCGAAGCCGGGCTCGTGGCCTTGCACCAGGCGCTGCTCGACGCGTCGACCGACGCGGTCGTGCTCAACGTCGCCGCGCATCCCGACGACGAGTCGTCGCGCACGAACACGATCCTGCGCCGCAAGCACGGCATGCGCGTGGTGACCGCGTACACGACCTACGGCGACGGCGGCCAGAACGCGATCGGCCGCGAGATCGGCCCGGAGCTCGCGTACCTGCGCGTGCGCGAGACGCTGTGGGCGGCGGCGATGAGCGGCGTCGAGGTGCGGTGGCTCGGCATGGACGACTTCGGCTTCAGCAAGACGCTGGAGGAGACCCGCTCGAAATGGGGCGACGAGAATCTGCTGGCAGCGATGCGCAAGGTCGTCGACGCGGTGGATCCGGACTTCGTCATCACCAACCACTCGCTGACGCAGGGTCATGGCCACCATCGCGCGACGTTCTGGGCGATCGACACGGTGCTGAAGGAGCGCGCGGCGGCGCAGCGCTACGTGCCGGCCCTGCTGACGCGCAGCAAGATCGAGGAGGCGGCGTGGATCGTCGACCCGGCCGAACTCGAGCCGGCGCGCGGCGAGACCTACGCGCGGCTCGCGCACCGGGCGTGGGTGCAGCACGTGACGCAGGGGCCGTGGGGGCCGCACAACCCGCTGCAGGTCGGCAAGGACTTCTGGAAGGTCGTCAATGCGCAGTCGATCGCGCCGCCGCCGACGAACGGAGAGGGAGCGCAGACGATGCCCTCGTGCTGGGTGCGTCCGCCCGTCAGGTTCAAGAACCCCAGGGTGGCGACGCTTGCACTGCGAAGCGGGGGCGAGTCGCTTGCGCGCGAGGAGCTCCGGGCGCTTGCCGCCGAGGGAGGCGAGAGCAGCACGATGCCGGCGCGCGAGGCCGGCGCCTTGGCCCATCACGTGCGTTCCATCGAAGGGGCCCTGCTTGCCCTGGCGAACGTGCGCGTCGAAGCGTGGCTCGAACGCGACGAAGTCGCCGTCGGCGCGGAAGGCAAGGTCAACATCGTCGTGCACGGCGCCGAGCGCCTCACGGGGATCGAGGTGCGATGCGGCGACCGTGTCGGCACGCCGGTCACCGCCCCGGTGCGCGCGATGGTCTTCGATGGTGTTCCGGTGACGCCTGCTGGCAGTGTGCCCGCGCCGACCCAACCGGCGACGGCTGCGGCCAGCGCGCCGACGGTGCCAGGGCCCGCCGGCCGCTTTGCAGTGACGTTCCTCGCCGAGGCTCCGACCGGCGGCCCCGAACCGCGGGCCGCGCATGTGCTGGTCGCGTTCGAGCTCGACGGGCAGGCGTTTCGCGTCGCCCGGACGCTGCACTACACGCCGGTGCCCACGATCGAACTCGCCTGGGACCGCGAAGTGCTGATGGTGCCGAAGGGCAGCACCGGCGAACGCGTGCTGAGCGTGACGCTGACGAGCCACGGCGAGACGGAGCACAGCGCACCGATCCGGCTTGGCCTGCCGCCCGGCGTGCAGGCGGTGCCGACGCCGACGCGCCTCTCGTTGTCCCGCGAACACAACCAGGCGCGCCTGCTGCTGAAGACGACGATCACCGCCGACGAGCTGCCGGACGACGCCAGCATCGAGGTCGGGTTCGGCGACGTTCGCTCGCGCATCCCGGTGCGCGCGGTCGACGTCTCGGTGCCTCCAGGTCTCAAGGTCGCGCTGGTGCGTGGCCCCGACGACTCGACGGAACGCGCGCTCGCCGATCTCGGCGTGTCGTTCCAAGCACTCGATCGCGATGCGCTGGCGCTGGCGCGCCTCGACGACTTCACGACCGTGTTGCTCGACATCCGCGCCTACCACCATCGCCCCGAGCTCGCCGAGGTGCGCGACCGCCTGCTCGCGTGGTGCCGCGGCGGCGGCCGCATCGTCGCGATGTACCACAAGTCGGGCGAGTGGAACGAACGCGCCGGCCGGCCGCTGCTGGCGCCGTTCCCGATGGTCGTCGGCGAGGAGCGCTGCACGGAGGAGGACGCGGATGTGACGTTCCTGCAGCCCGGGCACGCGATGTTGCGCAACCCGCACGCCCTGACCGCCGCCGACTTCGCCGGCTGGGTGCAGGAGCGCGGCCTCAACTTCCCGAAGACGTGGGACGGGGCCTGGACGCCGCTGCTGGCGATGAAGGACGCCGGCGACGCGAAGGCGCACGAGGGTGCGCTGCTCACGACGCAGTACGGCCGCGGCGAGTTCGTCTACTGCTCGCTGGCGCTCTACCGGCAACTGCGCGTCGGCCACGCGGGCGCTGCGCGGTTGCTCGTCAACCTGCTCGCGCGTTGATCAGCGCTTCGTGCCGCCAGCGCGCATTTCGGCGCGCAACGCCGCGAGGTCACGTTCGAGGTCGGCGATGCGGGCGAGCAGTTCCTGGTTCGGCGTCGGCGTCGGCGCCGGCGCCGGCGTCCTCGGTTCGGCGGCCCGGTCGAGCTGCTGGACGACCAGCAGCAGGGGTGCCAGCTGATCGCGATAGCCGAACAGCAGCAACGTGTCCGGTCCCGCCGCGCACGTGGTCGGCGTCCCCGGCTGCCAGGTGCCCTGCTGCGCGAACTGCGCACGCAGGGCGTTCGCGAGCTGGTTGGTGTCGAGGTTGCGAACCGACGCGATCGTCAGCACGAGCTCGCGCAGGCGGGGTCTGCGCAGGATCTCGTCGGGCGTGCGCCAGGGCACGTTGGCGATCGGCGCCGAGCGGCGATCGGCCATGAGCGGCACGACGTGGAACACGCCGCGCAGCTCGTCGATCGGCAGCACGGCGAAACCGCGCGAAGCGAGCAACGCGTAGAGCATCTCCTCGCTGCCGAGCGCGTCGAGCGCGATGGGGCGCTGCAGGCGGAACCCCGCGACCTTGCCGACCTCGTCGTGGTCGAACAGGTAGTTGCGGCAGAGGTACCCGGCGACTGCTTCGATCAACTCGACGACGGTGAACTCGCCTGCCGGCAGCGTCAGCCCGTCCTTCGTCGCCAGCACCGCGTCGCGCGCGTTGGTGGCGGGCGACACGATCTGTTGGGCGGGGAGCGCCGCGACCAGCGCGGCTGCAACGAGGGCGCGCACTACGGCCTCACTTCTTGCCGGCTTCCATCAACCTGTCCTCGAGCGCCTTGAGGCGCGCCTCGATCGCTTCGAGGCGGTTGCCTCCCGGGCGCATCCGTTCGGCATCCTCGGGCGACATCGGCACGTCGCACGCCTGCAGCAGGCGGATCGCCTGCGCGACTTGATCCTGCATGCCGAGCAGCAACATGGACGCGTTGTTGCCGACGTTGCCGAGCGTCAGCGAGCCGCCGCCCTGCGGCGCCCCACTGCTGGCGAAGAACGGCCGCAGCGCGTTCGTCGCCATCGTCGCGTTGACGTGCTTCAACGGCACGACGGTGAGAACCATGACCTTCAGGTCGGGGCGGGCCAGGACCTGCTCGGGCTGCCGCTGCACGGCGCGGTTGACGATCTCGCGGCCGCGTGGGCCAGCGATGTTGATCACTTCGTACGTCGGGCCATGGGAGCTGACGTGCGTCAAGGCCATGCCGAAGCGGTACAGGATGCTCGTCAGGAACTCCTCGCAGCCCGCGAGATCGGTCGAGATCGACTTCTGCAGGCGAACCTGGGTTGGTTGCGTTGAACCGGCTAGCTCCAGCGGGCTCAGCAGGATGTTGCAGTCGAGGTACGCAGCGCAGCGATCGACCAGATCGGCCAGCAACACCTCGCCGGCCGCGACCACGAACGGGTCCTTCGGCGGGGCCTTGGCGGGTTGCTGCGAGACGCAGGCGGGGGCGAGCAGAGAGAACGCGAAGAGAAGGGTGGCGGTCTTCATGGATCCTCGGGCGCATCCGACCCGGCATCCCGGGCCGTTCTTCCGCGCCGGTCGCGGAAGCCTACCGTTCGGTAGTGATTCGCCCTTGGCTGCTGGCCGGGATCCTCGTCGCCTGCGCGACTCCTCGCGCGGTCCCCGACCCGGCGGCCCGCGGGCCGTGGCGGCTGCACGGGCACAACGACTACCTGCAGCCCGTGCCGCTGCGGGCGGCGTTGGAACTGGGCTTCGGCAGTGTCGAGGCGGACGTGTTCCTGGTCGACGGCGAACTGCGCGTCGGCCACGAGCGGTGGCAGCTCCGGCCGGGCCGCACCTTGCACTCGCTCTACCTCGAGCCGCTGCGGGCGCAGGTCGCGGCGAACGGTGGCCGCGTGCACGCCGACGGGCGGCCGTTCGTGTTGCTGGTCGACATCAAGGCCGACGGGGCGGCGGTCTACCGGCAGTTGCGGCAGGAACTGGTCGGGTTCGCGCCGATGCTGACGCGGTTCGTCGGCGATCGGATCGAGAGCGGCGCAGTCACGGTGCTGCTGACGGGTGATCGGCCGCGTGACCTCGTTGCCGCCGACGCCGAGCGCTTCGTGGCGATCGACGGCCGCCTGCGCGATCTCGAGGCCGTCCCGTCACCGTCCGTCGCTCTCGTGCCGTGGATCAGCGATGCCTGGTCGCGCGTGTCCGACTGGAACGGCGCCGACGAGTGGATGGCCGACGAAGCAGCGCGGCTGTCGGCGATCGTGGCGCGTGCGCATGCACAGGGTCGCGAGCTGCGGTTCTGGGCCGCGCCGGATCGGCCCGAGGCGTGGGCGGCGCTGCTCGCCGCCGGCGTCGACCGCATCGGCACGGATCGACCGGCCGCTGCTGCAGCGTTCCTGCGTTCGACACGGTGAAGCGTTCGCGGGAGGCGCGGGCCTGGGCGTCACGACCTCCTGGGCGCGTCCGCCGTCAGTACGCGCCGATGCGCTTGCTGCGCACGAAGTTCGTGAGCAGGCGGAAGGCCGACAGATCGGGCACGCTCTTGTTCGCGTTGGCCGGCGACTTCCAGTAGGCGGCGGTGCGGCTCGCGCGCCAGTTCGCGAACGTGAGCCCCATGTGGTCGACCGCGTACGCCTGCCGATCCTTGTCGGTCTTGATCAGGTCGCTCGGCTTGGCGAAGCCCTGCAGGTCGAAGTGGTTGGCGCTGTCGAACAGCACGCCGTGGCCGCAGAAGCACCACGCCGCGAGGTTGCCCGTGCCCCAACGTTCGGCTGCGTCCGGACTGTCGATCAGCACTTCGCAGCGTTCGGGATCGAGAACCTGGATCAGGTGCGCGCCCTCGAGGTGGTAGATCGGCACCACCGACGGCGGGAACACGCCGGTGAGCAACGGACTGTCGGGGCGCACCGGCAGCGCGCGCACGTCGTCCATCACCTGGTCGCGCGTGCCGGCCTTCTGCATCACGTTGCCCTCGATGCGCGCGATCGTCTCCGACAGCGCCCAGCACGAACCGAACAGCGAACCGCCGGTGCGCACGAACCACGACAACGGCTCGATGTCCGTCGACGCCAGTTCGCCGGTGCAGTTCGAGACGAAGATCGCCTCGGGGTGCACGCCGCCTTCGAGCACCTTGCCCTGCTCGGTCGTGCGATAGGCGATCTCGAGCCGCTCGAGCAACTGCTCGATGTGGTCGCCGCGGCTCAGGAACACCAGCACGTCGAGGCCCTGGTAGATCTCGGAGTCGGGCACCGCGTAGCCGTACTTCTTCAGCTTGTCGAGCGACGCTTCGCGGTCGGTGAAGTCGTGCTTGCCCTTCGCGCCGTTCCACCACGCCCGCCAGGCCTTGGCGTCCTGCTTCATCGTGAACTGGCGCGACATCGTGCGCAGCCCCTCGTGCGCGGCGCGCGCGACGACGGGGTGCGAGTCGCCGAGCATGCCGATCAGCGGTTCGATCGCTGCTTCGCGGCTCCAGTGCATCAGGCCGACGATCGCGGCCCCGCGGCGCTTCCAGTCCTGGTGTTGCAGCAAGCGCAGCAACGGGGCTTCGGCGGCGTCGGCGTCGGTCTTGCCGAGCGACACCGCGCCGACGACGGCGATCTCCCACTCGGGATCGTTCGCGGCGCTGGCGAGCACGTCGGTGGCGCCGGCGACGCCCGACTTGCCGAGGCGCACGACGGCGCGTTCGCGGACCGAGCGGTCGTAGGCGCCGCCCGCGATCTGCACGAGCCACGCGATCGCCTCGGGCGTCGTCGGCGGCCGCAGTGCCGCCACGGTCTCGACGATCTGCCACTGCACGCGAGGCTCCGTCTCCTTGGGGAAGTGGGCGAGCGCCTCGGCGAGGGCTGGCTCACCGCCGATCTCGCGGAGCGTGCGCGCCGCCGCAGCGCGGGCGATGCCGTCGGATGCCCGCAGCGACGGGCGCAGCGCGTCGACAGCCGCCGCCTGGTCGAACACCGGCTTGTCGCCGTGCGCCAACAGCGCCGTCAGGTGCGCGCGACGGACCAGCACGTGCGCGTCGCGGCCAGCCTTGCCGAGCGCGGTCACGGCCTGCTGCGCGCGATCGCCTTCGCCCTTGGCGAGCACGGCGGCCAGCGCACGCACGATGCGGCGCGCGACGACTTCGTTCTGCGCGCCGCCGCCGAACGCGGCGACCAGCGGGTCGAGATCGGCGGGACGCGGCGCTTCGGCGATCGCGTCGAGTGCACGGCAGCGCACGGCGAGGAACGGTTCGTCGATCAGCGTGCGCACGGCGGCGGGCCGATCGGCCGCGCCCTCGAGCCACGCGACGGCCGCCGCTTCGCGCACCAGCGCGGCAGGGTCGCGAAGCAGCTTCTTCAGCTTGTCGGCGTCGCCGAACGCCGTGGCCGTGCGCAGCGCGAGTGCCAACGACTCCAAGGCTGCGACCTGCTGCTTGCCCTTGCACTGCTTCCAGATCGCGTCGACGGCCGCCGCCGGATCGACGGCCGCCGCGGCGAACGCGGCGGCGCGCCGCACGCGCACGACATCGCCGTCGACGGCAAGGTCGGCGAGCGCGCGAAGGGCGGCTTTGCTCTTCAGCGTGCCGAGCGCCATCGCAGTTCGTTCCTGGATCTCCCAGTCGCGGTCGGACAGCAACGGCATCAGCAAGGTCTCGGCGTCCTTCCTGCCCGACGTCGCCGTCCAGTCGATGGCCGCGAGTCGCTTGTCGATCTCCTTCGCGCGAAGGTCGGCGCTCTTGTCGCCGGCAGCGGGTGCCTGGGCGGCGGCGAACGCGCAGAGGGCGAACAGAGCGGGCAGCGCTCCGCGGGCGAAGGGTCCGGTCATGCGCCCGCGAGCATACGGGTGCAGCGGCACTCGCGGTCGTTCACCAGACTTCGGCGAGGTCGATCGTCACGGTGCGCATGACGTGCAACGTGACGGCATCGCCGGTCCGGTGGGGCTCGCCGTAGCCGAGACGCCTCCGCACGAACTGCTCGACCGTTCGCGCTCCGGGATCGACGAGCCAGAACTCGCGCACGCCCGCCCGCTCGTAACGGCCCAGCTTGATGCGGCGGTCGTAGTCGCGATTCGACGGCGAGAGCACTTCGATCAGCAGGTCGGGCACACCGGTGATCTTCGTCGCGCCGACCAGCGAGGCGTTCTTGCGGCGCAACACGACGATGTCGGGCTGCACGACGGTGCCGGGAGCGAGGTGCACGTCGATCGGGGCGATGAACACGCGTCCCTTCCCGGTCTTCTCCACGAGCCGGACCAGCTCGAAGTACAGCAGCCCCGTGGTGGACTGATGTCCGGGGCTAGGCGCCGGGTTCACGAAATGCCTCCCGTCGACAATCTCGTGCCGATTGCGATCCGGCGGGATGCGGCAGTAGTCCGCGTAGGTCCAGCGTCGCGTGCGTGCGGTCGCGGTGTTCATCGTCGGCGTGGCGGCAGTTGGCCATCGCAGCATAGCGGCTCCTTTCGACGGGCACGGGCCATCGCGGCCAGCGTCCCGCCGACTGCTTGGTGTGCGACCGGGGGCGATCAGTCGCCGACTACGACCACGCGGGCGGCAGCAGCCGCCGCTTGCCGTCGGCGCTGCGCGGCACGCTGGCGGCGTCGGGCGAAGTGAAGTCGCGGTCCCAGAGCTGGCAGGTCACTTCCTTGTGCTTCTGGTCGAGACCTTCGCAGTAGTTGGTGAACTTGCAGCGCCGCACCTCGGCGCCGCGGCCGAGCCGCATCTTCTGCCACCAGTCGGGGTCGGCGAGGCTCTGGCGGGCGGCCGCGATCACGTCGGCCTCGCCGCGCTGCAGGATGCCCTCGGCCTGGGCGAAGTCACAGATGCCGCCGGCGGTGATCACCGGGGTCGTGAATCCGGCGGCGCGCACCGCGGCGCGGATCGCCGCGGCGAGCGGCACGTTGCGCCCGAACGGTCCACGCGCGTCGCTGCGCACCGTGGGCATGCACTCGTGTCCGGACGGGCCGGTGTACGGGTACGCGGCTTCGCCGACGTTCGGCTGCTTGGCGTCGTCGAACTTGCCGCCCTTGCTGATCGACAGGAAGTGCAGCCCGGCGCGCGCGAACGCGACGCCGTGTGCGATCGCGTCGTCGAGCGGGCTGCCGCCGGGGATCGCTTCGTCACCGAGGAAGCGTGCGCCGACCGCGAAGCCGCTGCCGACCTGCGCTTGCACGGCGGCGATCACCTCGAGCGGCAGGCGCTGGCGCGAAGGGAGCGAGCCGCCGTAGCCGTCGTCGCGCGTGTTGGTGCGCGAGAGGAACGACGCCATCGTGTAGGCGTGCGCGAAGTGCAGCTCGACGCCGTCGAAGCCGGCCTCGCGCGCGCGGGCGGCGGCGGCGGCGAACAGGCCGGGCAAGACCCGCGGCAGGTCGCGCACGTGCGGCAGGTGCACGTCGGCGACTTCTTCGCGGGCGCCGAAGGCGTAGTCGCGGAACTCGCGCGGGGTCAGCAGTTCGCGCAGCGTGGCGTCGTCTTGCGCGGCCAGGCACGCACGAATGCTGCCTTCGTCGGCCGCCGCGGCGGCGCCAAAGCGCGCCGCGACCAGTTCGCGGTGGCGAGGCGTGATCGCCAGGAACCGCGCGAAGAACTTCGCCTTCTCCGGCCGACGGCGGATCGACAGGAAGTCGAGGATCTGGAGGAAGAGGCGGGTGCGGCCGCGACTGCGCGCGCGCACCGTCGCGACCAGATCACGCAGACCGGGCACGAAACGATCGTGGCCGACGCGCAGCAGGGGCCCGCTCGGCACGTCGCGGATCCCGGTTGCCTCGACGACGAGCACGCCCGGTGCGCCGTCGGCGAAGCGGCCGTACCAGTCGAGCACGTTTGGCGTGACGAAGCCCTCGTCGGTCGCGCGCCACGGCACCATCGCCGGTACCCAGGTGCGCGACTCGGCGCGCATCGGACCGAGCTGCACCGGCGAGAACAGCAGCGACTGCGCGGCTTGTTCCGGCGTCGGCCAGTGCGGCGCTGGCAGCGCGTGGCGCACCACGGGCTCGCCCGGCGCGGCCATCGTCAGCCGCGGCCCTTCGGCGGCTCGCGGAAGCCCTTCGGCGCGCGCCGCATCTGCCCCATCGTCTGCGGCGGCTGCTCGAGGCCGAGCGAGTACCACTGCACGTCGAACGCCTGCATCGACATGCGCGTGCGGTTCTGCAGGCGCAGGAGGTTGTCCCGCGACGGGGCGTTGCCGGGGTCGCGCTTGCAGTAGGCCGCGAGCAGGGCCTGCGCTTCGTCGCTGCGTTCGGACTTGTGCAGCATCCAGGCCCAGGTGTTGTGGAGCAGCGCGTGCTTCTTGTTCACGGCGCCGGCGACCTGCAGCACGGCGAATGCGCGCGCAGTGTCGCCGTTCTTCCACAGGATGCAGGCCAGCAGCAGGCGCGCTTCGGGAACGCGCACGCTCGAGCCCTCGAGCAGCTGCAGCGCCTTGTCCTTCTTGTTGCCGTGCCAGGCGAGGATGCCCATCTGCGCGAGCAATTGGCCGCGCAGCATCGGGATCCAGCGGCCATAGGGCAGCAGGTCCTCGAGGCTCTGCATCGCCGTCTCCCAGTGGCCGGCTTCGAGCTGCTTCTGCACGCGGCCCATCGCCGGTTGCAGGCGCGCGCCGAGCCTCCGCGCGATCAGGATCCAGGCGACGACGAGGGCGACGAACCCGATCGGGATCGCCCAGTACCAGCGCCAGATGTCGAGGAGGCAGCCGCCGGCGCCGACGAGCAGGGCGACGGAGAACGCGAGGAGAACGGAATACACGCCGGTGGCGACTCCAGGGGGAAGTGAGGGCGGAGCACGATACGGAGCCCGCGCGGTCCGCGCACGGATCGGGACGCCCTACTGCGGTTCCGGTGCTTCGAGCCGCCGGCGAAGGCGGGCGATGGCGCGCGTCAGGATCTGGCTGACCCGGGAGTCGGTGACCCCGAGGTCGTCGGCGATGTCGCGCAGGAAGCGCTGCTCACGGAAGTGCTCGATCATCACGCTGCGGTCGGCGTCGGGGAGGTCGTCGATCGCGGCGGCGACGCGCTGCAGGCTCTCGTGCAGTTCGGCGGCGTCGGCCGGGTCGATCGCCAGGTCGTCGGCCAGTTCGAGGCCGGGCACGCCCTCGGCGCTGCGGGCCTCGTCGAGCGACAGCGTGCGGCTCGCCGCGAGCACCTGCAGATCGACGGCGAGGTCGGCTTCGCTGCAGCCCAGCGCGGTGGCGAGCTCGGCGAGACTCGGCTCGTGATCGAGGCGTGCGCGCCAGTCCTGCTGCTGCCGTTCCATCGCGCGCAGCCGTTCGCGCCGCCGTCGCGGCACGGGATCGAGCCGCCGCACTTCGTCGAGGATCGCGCCGCGGATCGCCGTGTAGGCGAAAGTCTTGAACGACGCGCCGCGGGCGGGATCGAAGTGCGCGGCGGCGTGCAGCAGTCCGACCACGCCGATCGAGTGGAAGTCGTCGCGGTCGAGCAGGCCACCGAGGCGATGCGGCAGCTGGCCGACGACGTAGCGGACGAGCGGCAGGAACTGCGTGACCAGCGCCTGTCGGGCGTCGACACCAAGAGCCGGTGCGACGTTGCTGCTCGTCGGATTGCTCATCGCCGCGATCCGCGCCGTTCATCGACGTCGCGGCGCGGCCGGATCAAGGCCGGCGGCCGGCTCAGGAACGGCGCGGTTCGGCGGCCGGCACGGCGTTCGGCGAAGCGGCGCTGCCATCGGCGTCGCCGCCAGGTGCCGGGCGTGGCTCGGCGCCCGGCAGCACCAGGTCGGTCGCGTCGCGCACGAGGTCGAGGGCCGGCGCGGCGATGCCCGGATCCAGCGGCGCCGACGCGTTGCGCACCACGGTCCTGGTCGCGGCGCCGTCCACGATCACGGGGCGAGGCGTCATCGGGCTCGTCAGATCGTCGCCTGCTGCGGGCGATCGAGGTTGGCCTTCAGCCGCAGCATCACGTTGCTGTGGATCTGGCACACGCGCGACTCGGTCAGCTCCATGATCTCGCCGATCTCGCGCATCGTCAGTCCCTCGTAGTAGTACATCAGGATGATCAGCCGCTCCTTCTTGGTGAGGCTGCTGGTGATCATCTCGAGCGCGTCGCTCTGCTGGATGGTGTCGACGGGGTCGACCGACTTGCGGTCGGCGAGGATCTCGACCTTCTCCATCTCCTTCTCCTCGTCGCTGTCGTCCCAGCGCTCCGACAGCGAGAAGATCGCCTTGGCGTTGGCCTCGGTCTCGTGCGCGTGCAGTTCGTCGAGCGAGATGCCGAGCGCGCGCGCGATCTCGTGCTGGTTCGGCGCGCGGCCGAGTTCGCCTTCGAGCTGACGGATCGCGCGGTCGAGGCGGTGGGCCTTCAGGCGCACGAGGCGCGGCACCCAGTCCTGGCTGCGCAGCTCGTCGAGGATCGAGCCGCGGATGCGCGTCGTGCAGTAGGTCTTGAACTTGATGCCGCGCGACAGGTCGAAGCCGTTGATCGCGTCCATCAGGCCGAACGTGCCCGCGGAGCTCAGGTCGTCGACCTCGATCGACTTCGGCAGCGTCTGCAGCACGCGTTCGGCGATCGAACGCACGAGCGGCATGTGGTGCTCGATCAGGGTGTTGCGCAGGTTCTCGTCGCGCGTGCGCTTGAAGGTGCGCCAGATCACGTCGAGCTCGGCCTCGGTCAGGGGCTTCTGCGCCGCGGGTTCGGCGACGGTGAGCGGCGCGGGCGTGGCGCGCATCTTCGTCGCGGCAAGCCGGGTGCGCGTGGCAGCGGGCTGCGACTTCTGCGGGGCGGAACGGAGGGCGACCGAGGACTTGGCCATGTCAAGATTCCGGCGGAGCGGGGGAAGGGAGAGGCTCGGAGGTGCCGAGCGGTTGGCTCCAGACGTCCCGAATCGGTGCAAAGCCGAGGTCGGGTTCCCTTCCTGCTGCGCCCTGCGTGCGGAGCGCCGGAATCGAAGGCCTGCGGGGCGCGGTGGCGGCTGGTCGGGGGTGACCAGCGAGCATGCGCGCATCGAAGAACCGTCGCTTCATTTCGGGAACCAGGCTGCCATGGTCCGGAGGTCCGGACCGAAGGCCCTATGGCTTTGCGTCGCCGGCTTTCGCCGACTTTGCCGTTTCGAGAAGCTGTCTTGGTGGGAGCCGAGACACCAAAGAACACGACCCGCTGCCGGGTCGGTGGCCCATGATCGGCCGACCCTGGGGGTCGGTTGAGCGGCTTCTGGAGAGAATCTTGAGTGCTTCTCTCAAGATGTTCTCTGATCAAGACTTGTGACGTTGAGAAAAATCAAGCTGCGAGAAAGCTGCGGTGCCGGCAGGCACGGTTCGGCGCACGGCGATGGCGGCCGGTTCGCCTTCCCCGGCAGGACCCGGCCTCAGTCGCAGCCCGGCTCCTCACGGAGCAGGGCGAGGTCGTTGCATGCGTTCCACAGCATCACCATGGCCTGCTTGCAGTTCGCGGTCGTCACCGGCGGCAGGTCGGTGCGCGCGCTCAACGCCTTGAGCCGCGCGTAGAGGTCGAGCAACTCCAGGTCGTCCTTCGAGAGCGGGCGGCCCAGCAAATCGGTCTTTGGGGTCATGGTGTCCTCGCTCAGTACTTCGGCCTCAGGTCCTGGAGCCGCTTTGCCTTCAACTCGAAGCGCGGCAGTTCGCCGGTCTTCGCCTGCTCGACGTTGAAGCGCAGCCCTTCGTGCGCGTCGGCGAGATCCTTGCCGAGCTGGGCCTGCAGCCGCGGCCAGCACTCGAGCTGGTCGGGCTTCAGCTCGACCTTCACCGTGATCTCGTCCTGCACGGAGTCGACGCGCGTGATCACGATCTGGAACTCCTCGACCTCGCCGTGCTCCCGCACGACCGCCTCGACGGCGCGCGGGTAGACGTTGGTGCCGCGGATCAGCTTCATGTCGTCGACGCGACCGAGGATGCCGCCTTCGTAGATGTCGCCGGTGCGCCCGCAGGAGCAGCGCGTGTGCGGCACCTTGCAGACGAGGTCCTTGGTGCGGTAGCGGATCAGCGGGATGAAGCCGCGGCCGAACGACGTCACGACGCGTTCGCCCTGTTCGCCGTAGCCGACCGGCTCGCCGCTCTCGGGGTCGAGCACTTCCTCGATGAAGTGGTCCTCGATGATGTGCGGGCCGCCGGGCTGCTGCTCGCACTCGAAGATCATGATCGTGCCGATCTCGGTCATGCCGGCCGTGTCGCCGCACTTCCCGCCCCACATCTCCTCGATCATCTTCTTCACCGCGGGGATCGAGCCGGCCGGTTCGCCGCTGACGATCACGCGCCGGACCTTGCCGTCCCGCCGGAGGTCGATGCCCATCTTCTCGGCGGTCTGGCCCATGCGCAGCGCGTAGGTCGGCGTCGCGCAGACGACGGTGACGCCCATCTCGACGATCTGCTTCACGCGCTGCTCGGTCGTCATGTTGCCCGACGCCAGCGTGAGGCAGCCCATCTTCTCGCAGCAGTAGTGCGCGCCCCAGAAGCCGATGAACGAGCCGTACGAGAACGCGAAGAACACCGTGTCCGTCGGCCGGATGCCGAAGCCCCAGAAGCCGTAGCACCACATGTCGGCGATCCACGACCAGTCCTTGCGCGAGTCGAGCACGCGCAACGGCTGCCGGCCCGACGTTCCCGACGTGAGGTGGTAGCGGATCGCATCGCCCTGCGGCCGCGTGATCAGGTCGCCGAACAGCGGGTGCTCGGCCTGGTTCGCCATCCAGTCCTCGCGCGTCATGAACGGCAGCCGCCGGATGTCGTCGAGGGTGCGGATCTGCTCGGGCCGCACCGAGGCCTTCTCGTACAGGCGGCGATGGAACGGCGAACGTTCCCAGGCGTGCGCGACGAGCCGCTGCAGCTTGGCGAGCTGCAGCGCGCGCAGCTGGTCCTTCGGCAGCGTCTCGGTCTTCGGGTTCCAGAACGGCGAGGCGATGGCTGGCAAGGGCGGCTCCGTCGGGCGAGTGGTGCCACGCAGCGTAGTCGCGCCGGCGAACGGCGGCCACGACGGTCGATTGCGGCGCGCTCGCGCGAGCGACGGTGGGCGGGTATGGAGACGGCGGTGCCGGAGCCACTCTCGCCCTCTGCCAAGGCGCGCCGCGTGCTGCTGGTCCTGCTGCTCGTGCACGTGGCGTGGGGACTCGTCCGGATCCCCGACAAGGCGATCGCGCGGCGACGCGACGACATTGCGCGCTACGCCGAACGCGGCCAGGCCGGCTACTTCCTGAAGCACGCGAAGTGGGAAGGCACCGAGGCCATCGCCTGGATCGTGGCGAACACGGCGGCCGACGCAGCGATCCTCCACGAGGGTCCGACCCGGGGTGCGTTCGAGTTCGCGGCGGGGTCGCTGGCGCCGCGGCTTCTTGTGGCGGCGTCGGCATGGGCGCCCGATCGCGAGACCATCGCCGGTCGGCCACTGGCTCGCGCGCGCCTTGGCGATCGCGAGGGCATCGTCCACCTGATCGCGTCCGAGGCCGGGCTGCGCGTCGAGGTGCGATGAAGGTCGAAGCCGGGCTCGAAGGTGCGGTCACCGCCGCGCTCGTGGCGATGGTGGTCGTCGGCGGCGCAGCGTTCGCAGCGTTCGCGATCGGCGCGCCGGTGCCGGATGCCGTGTTGCCCGCCGCCCTCGTCGCCGCGGCCGTCCTCGCATGGCGTCGATTGCGCGGTCGCGCCGCGCCGCCGCCGATGTGCACGCGCGACGCATGGTGGTGTGTCGCCGCCGCTGCTCTGCTCGTCGCCGCGACGGCGATCCTCGCGTGGGGGGCGCTGGCGACGCCGTCGCGCTTCTGGGATGGCGCGGCGATGTGGGACGTGAAGGCGGCGTTGCTGGCCGCGACGCCTTCGCTCGAGCAGCCGACGTTCCGCGACCCGGCCGTGCACTGCCACAGCCGTGACTATCCGCTGCTGCAACCGATGCTGCACGCGCTGCTCGAACGAGCGGTCGGCTGCGGACGGGCCCTGTTCCCCGCGCTGTACGCGCTGCAGTGCGGCGTGCTGTTCGTCGCGATGCGAAGGCTCGGAGCTGCGGCGACCACCGCGGCACTCGTCGCGGTCGCGTGGGGCGTGACGCCGATGGTGCTGAACCCGACCAGCGGCGGCATCGACTCCGGCTACGCGGACGCGCTGCTGGCCGTCGCGGTCACCGCGATGGTCGCCGGCCTCGCGAGCCGGGACCACGTCTGGCTCGCCGCCGGGATCGCCCTCGGCGTCTGGGTCAAGCCGGAGGGCCTGGTCTACGGCGGACTCGTCGTCGCCGCCGCGTGGCTTCGCGCCGATCGCGCGCTGCTGCGCACGGCGGCGTGGACCTGGTTCGCTGCGTCGGGCGTGTGGGCGGTCGTGCAGAGGGATCTGCAGACGCTCGGCAGTGGTCCCGTTCCCTGGGCGCTGCTGGCGGCCTTGGCGGTGGTCGGTGGCGTGCTGCCGCACGTTCACGCGCGGCTCGGAACGGTCCGCACGCGGCTCGCCGTCGGCGTTGGCGTGGCGCTGCTGCTGCTCGTGCTCGGAGCGGCGAACGCCGGTTCGGGAACGTGGGCCACCTACGTCGCGGATCCGCAGCGTGCGTTGGGTCGGCTGACCAGCGTGCCCACGATCACGGCCGAACTGTTCGGCTCGGCGGTGACGCGTGGGCAGTTCGGCCTGCTGTTCGTGCTGCCGCTCGGCCTGCTATTCGTGCGCGGCGGCGCGCCGGACCGGCGCTGGCCCGGGCAGTGGCTGGTCGCGGCGGCGCTGGTCCTGCACGCGCCGTTCCTGCTGGCGCCGCTCGACGATCTGTCGGGTCACCTGCGCGCGACCATGCCGCGCATGTTGTTCCACCACCTCGGCGTCGCCGCGCTGGCGACGGGTCTCCTGGTCGACAGAATGCGTCCGCCCGCCGGCGAAGCCCTCGCCTGATCGGCCATGACCTCGCCCAAGGCAACGTTCGCGATCCCGTGCCGCAACGGCGCGCCGTTCCTGCGGGCGCTGCTCGAGTCGTTGCTCGCGCAGACGTGCCAGGACTTCGCGCTGGTGCTCGTCGACGATGCGTCCACCGACGATTCGGCCGCGGTTGCGCGGCAGGTGTGCGGCGAGCGCATCACGATCGTGCGCAACGACGCGCCGCTCGGGCTGATCCCCAACTTCAACCGCTGCGCCGAACTCGTGCGCACGCCGTTCTTCTGCCTCTCGCACGCCGACGACGTCTACGAGCCGCAGTACCTCGAACGGTTGCTCGGCGCGCTCGAGGCCGCGCCCGCTGCCGGCTTCGCGCACTGCCGCGCCGGAGCAATCGACGAGCACGGCCGGCCCTACGACGCGCCGGCCGAACGCTTCAAGGGTCGCTTCTGGGCCGCGCTACCCGGACCGTCGGCGGCCGCGCACTTCCGGCTGCTCTACGCCGGCAACTACATCGTCTGCCCGACGGTGCTGTTCCGGACCGCGGCATACCGCAGTGCTGGCGGCTTCCGTGCCGACCTGCGCTACGCCGCCGACTGGGAGCTGTGGCTGCGCATGGTCGCGCGCGGGCTGTTGCCGGTCGCCGTCGATGCGCCGCTGTTCCGCTACCGCCGCCACGACGACTCGGCGACGCGCGCGGCGGCGCGGGTGCTGGTGCGTTACCGCGAGGAGATCGAGATCCTGCAGTGGGCGCGCGACGAAGCGGGCCGCTCCGGCTTCGGCAACGGCTGGCCGCCTTCGTTCGCGCTGCGCAACTCGCTGCTGCAGGACGCCGGCGACGACCTGCTCGCGGGGCTGCGCGACGAGGCGGCGACGAAGTTGGCGTTCCTGCGCGACCATGCCCCGGCGACGTACGCGCACCCGACAGTGCGCGTGTTCCGGCTGCTGGCGCGGCTCGGTCGCCCCGGCACGTGGCTGCTGCGCGCCGCGCGCCGCGCCGCGCTGCACTTCGCGCGCGTGCCGTGAACGGTCACTCCATGTAGCGGCGTTTGCGCAGCACCACGACGTCGACGAGGTAGCGCCAGTACGGCCACCAGCACGAGCGCTGGCGCCACCACAGTCCGAACGAATTCGCTTTGCGATGCGGCCGCAGCACGCGGCGATCGGCCAGCAGCGTTCGCCACTGCCGCAGCGCCGCCATGCGGCCGCCGACCAGCACGCGCGCGAGGTCGCGTTGCCCGGCGAGCAGCGCCAGCGGCGGCACCAGCAGCCAGCTCACGAGGTGCCACGGCAGGTTGAGCAGGACCAGCAGCCGCGGCGCGTTGACCCAGTAGGAGTGGGTCATGTTGCGCACCGAGCGCACGCGGAACGCGTCGTCGCGCACCTTGCGGATGCTGGTGTTCAGCTTGTGGCGCACGAACGCGAACGGCACGAAGCGGCACTCGTGGCCGGTGACGATGAACCGCAGCGCCAGGTCGACGTCCTCGAAGTTCGCGAAGTAGTCGTCGCGGAACGTGCCGACGGCGCGCAGCGCAGTGACCCTGTAGAGCGCAGCGCCCGCGCACGCGCCGAGCAGGCGGCAGGGCTGCGTGAACTCGGCGACCGGGCGGTGGCGACCGCGGGGGATCGCCTCACCGGTCGTCAGCAGATCGATGCCGGCGTTCTCGGTGACGTTCGGGTCGCCGAAGAACACCATGTGGCTCGCGAACACGCCGGCCTCGGGGTGCGTCTCGGCGGCGGCGACGAGGCGTTCGATCCAGTCGGGTGCTGCCGCGGCGTCGTTGTTGAGCAAGGCGACGTAGCGCGCCCGATCCTCGGCGAGGATGCGCGCGATCGCCGTGTTGTTGCCGCCCGAGAAGCCGAGGTTGCTGCCATTGCGCAGCAGGCGGATCGCATCGCCGAACTCGCGTTCGATCTGGCCGGCTTCGTCGTTCGCCGAGCCGTTGTCGGCGACCCAGATCTCGACGTTGCGGTACGTCTGCCCCTGCAAGCTGCGGATCGCTTCGCGCGTGTCGGCGAGCCCGTTCCAGTTGAGCACGAGCGCTGCGACCAGCGGTCGGTCGGTGGATGGTCGCGAGGCCGACACGGCGGAGCAGTGAAGCGCTGCGAGCGGGTGCGCGCCACGGGCCTCGCCGTGGAATCACGCGGCGGCGCCGGCCAAGATCGCCGGCGATGCCTCTGCCGGACCGCTCGCTGCACGTGTTGACCGTGGTGGGGGCGCGCCCCCAGTTCGTGAAGGCCGCGGTGGTGGGGCGCGCGATCCGGCGCGCCGCGGCCGCCGGCCGCCCGATCCACGAGTCGCTGGTGCACACCGGACAGCACCACGACCACGGCATGAGTGCGGTGTTCTTCGCCGAGATGGAGATCCCCGACCCGGTGGTCGACCTCGGCATCGCCGGCGGCGGCCACGGCGCGATGACCGGACGCATGCTCGAAGCGCTCGAGCGGGAGATCCAGGAACGGCGGCCCGATGTGGTGCTCGTCTACGGCGACACCAACAGCACTCTCGCTGGCGCGCTGGCCGCCGCGAAGCTGCACGTGCCGGTCGCGCACGTCGAAGCCGGGCTGCGCAGCTTCAACCGCCGCATGCCCGAGGAAGTGAACCGCGTGCTGACCGACCATGCGTCGACGCTGCTGTTCTGCCCATCGGCGGCGTCGGCGGCGCAGCTCGCTCGCGAGGGCATCACCGCCGGCGTGCACGTGAGCGGCGACGTGATGATCGACGCGGTGCACCACTACCGGCAGAAGGCGGTGCCGCCGCCCCGTTCGGGGCCGTTCGCGCTGGCGACGCTGCATCGCGCCGAGAACACCGACGACCCCGCGCGGCTCGGCCGTGTGATCGGGGCGCTCGCGGCGAGTGCGATCCCGGTGCTGCTGCCGCTGCACCCGCGCACGAAGAAGGCGATGCTGGCCGCCGGCGTCGTGGCGCGCGGGGCGGTCGATCTCTGCGAGCCGCTGTCGTACTTCCACATGCTCGGCTGCCTGCAGGCGTGCACGTTCGTCGCCACCGACTCGGGCGGGCTGCAGAAGGAGGCGTGGGCGTTCGGCAAGAAGTGCCTCACGCTGCGCGACGAGACCGAGTGGACCGAGCTGGTCGCGGCCGACGCGAACCGGCTGGTCGGCACCGACCCGGCGCGCATTGCGGCGGGCATCGACTGGGCGATGCGGCCGCTCGGCGCGCGGCCGCCGATCTACGGCGACGGCCACGCGGGCGAGGCGATCGTGCAGGCGTTGCTCGCGGCCGACCTCGGCAGGCTGGCGGGTGCCACGGCATGAACTTCGTCCTGGCGCCCTTCCGCCTGCTCTGGCAGCACCGCCGCCTGCTGCACAGCACGACGCGCAACGAACTCAAGGGGCGTTTCGCGGGCTCGGTGTTCGGCGTCGTGTGGCTGCTCGGCTATCCGATGCTGCTGCTCGCCGCGTACGCGAGCATGTTCGTGTTCGTCTTCAAGGCGCAGCCGGCCGGGTTCGCTTCGTCGTTCGACTACGTGCTGCTGATCTTCTGCGGCTTGATCCCGTTCCTCGGGTTCGCCGAGAGCCTCGGGTCGGGCACGCCCTCGATCGCCGCCAACGCGAGCCTGATCAAGAACACCCTGTTCCCGATCGAACTGGTGCCAGTACGCGCCGTGCTGGTCGGTCAGGCGGTGCAGGTCGTGGGTTCTGGCATCCTGCTCGTCGCGATCACCGCCAACGGCATGCTGACGCCCTGGGTGTTGCTGCTGCCGGTCGTGTGGGGGTTGCAGCTGATGTTCACGCTCGGGCTGGTCTGGATCGTCAGCAGCGTCAACGTCTACATGCGCGACCTGCAGCAGATCGTCTCCGTGCTGGTCCTGTTCCTGATGATGGCGAGCCCGATCGCGGTGCCGGCGTACGACCTGTCCGGTTCGTTGGCCGCGATCTCCTACTGCAACCCGCTCTGGTACGTGATCGCCTGCTACCAGGACCTCGTCGTCCACGGCCGGGCGCCGATCGCCTCCGCGTTCGGCGGGCTCGCCGTGCTGGGCTTCGGCTCCTTCCTGATCGGCCACTGGTTCTTCGGCCGCATGAAACGTGTGCTCGTGGACAACGTGTGAAGCCGTGAACGACGTCGCCATCGAGATCGCCGGAGTCAGCAAGCTCTACCGGCTCTGGGCGCGCCAGTCCGACAAGGTGCTCGACGCCTTTGGGCTCGGCTGGCTGACGGCCTGGCGGCGGCAGCGCTACCAGGAGTTCTGGGCGCTGCGCGACTTCGACCTGCGCATCGGCAAGGGCGAGCGCATCGGTTTGATCGGCCGCAATGGGGCCGGCAAGAGCACGCTGCTGAAGATGATCGCGGGCAACGTCGCGCCGACCCGCGGTGCTGTGCGGGTGCAGGGACGCGTGCAGGCGCTGCTCGAACTCGGCACCGGCTTCCATCCCGAGTTCACCGGCCGCGAGAACATCCACGCGTCGCTGGCCTACCAGGGCCTGTCGACGGCGGCGATCCGGGCGAAGGAAGCGGAGATCGTCGACTTCGCCGAACTCGGCGACTTCATCGACCAGCCGGTCAAGACCTACTCGGCGGGCATGTACGCGCGGCTCGCGTTCTCGACGGCGACGGCGATCGAACCCGAGATCCTGATCGTCGACGAGGTGCTCGGCGCCGGCGACGCCTATTTCGCCGGCAAGTGCGTCGAGCGCATGACGCGGATCACCGAGCAGGCGGGCGCGACGGTGCTGTTCGTCAGCCACGATCTCGGCAGCGTGCAGCGCCTGTGCACGCGTGCGGTGTGGATCGACCGCGGCCGCATCCGCGCGCAGGGCGACGTGCTCGAGACGATCAAGGAGTACCAGGCGGTCGTGCGCCAGGACGAAGCGGAACGGCTGCGCGCGCGCGACCGCCGCAGCGTCGCCACGGGCCACGGCAGCATCGACAGCGATCACGGCGTCTACACGAGCCGGCTCTTCCGGCTGACGTGGGACGGCACCGGCGGCGCCCCGGCGCGAGTGCGTCGGCTCGTCCTGCACGACGGCGAGACGACGATCGGGGCGATCGACGTCGGCGGTGCGCTCGACAATGCGCAGAACCAGCGGCACCACCTGATCGCCGACAGCGACCGCAGCGGCTGGGGACCGACGACCGTCGGCAACGCGGCCGGTGGCCGCGAACTGGTCGCCAGCGAACGCCGCGGCGAGGCCGTGTTCGCGTTCGGTGTGCCGACGCGGCTGGCTGGGCAGGCCCTGCGCCTCGAAGTCGTCGTCGACCGCCTGGCCGACACCGCCCTTCGCGTCGAAACGTGGTCGAGCGGTGCCTTCCGCGACCTCGGTGCGGTCGGGCCGGAGGGCCGCGCCATCGTCGACGTTCCCGCCGAGGCGATGGCTGCCGCGGCCGAGCCGGTGCCGGCCGGACGCGATCGTCGCGCGAGTGCGGCCGTGGCGATCGAGCACGTCGAATTCGTCGACCACTCGGGTGCGGAGCGCCGCGCGTTCGCCGATGGCGATCTGCCGGCCGCGTGCCGGATGCGCGTGCGCATGCTGGCCCCGCGCGAGCAGGTGGTCGTCGCGCTCAACGTGCTGCGCGACGACGGGGTCGTCGTCTGCAGCGTCGTGCACCGTTGCACCTTCGCCTCGCGCGTGCAGGGCCTGGTCGAACTGGCGCACGACCTCACCGCCCTCCATCTCGGGCCCGGCCGCTACGTCGCCAGCGTCGCGCTCTACGAACGGCTCGACGTGCTCGACAACGCGCGCGAGCAGGACGTGCTCGCGATCTGGGATCGGGCCGTCAGCTTCCTCGTCGAGCAGAGCATTCACTACCGATTGCCCCGGGGTATCGTGGCCCCGCCGATCGACGTGACCGCTGCGCTGCGGACGCCCGAAGGCGGCGTCCGACCATGCGACTACACCATCGAGGATTTGATCCGGCGGGCCTGATCGAGTTCGACTGCGACGGCCAGGCCGTGAAGAACCCGTTCGAGCTGGCGCTGCAGGCCATGGCCGGCCGCACCGCCGCGCTCGACTACCTGCGCCCGGCTCCGGATCTCGTGCCGCGCCTCTTCCCGGAGCGCTACCTGCCCGATCCGCGGCTCGATCCGTCGGCGCGCGCGGCGATGCACTGGCTCGTGGAGAACGAAACGGCGCTCGCCGGACGCGCCGACGCGTCGGTGTGGCACTACCGGTTCGACTGGCTGTTCCACGGCGAGCGCATCGCCGCCCCGTGGGTCAGCGCGTTCGCCCAGGCCTACGTGGTGATGGCCGGACTCTGCTGGTTCCGGCACGGCCGTGATGTCGCGCACCTGGCGCTCGCCGAGCGCGCGGCCCGCGGGCTGCTCGCACCGCTGGCCGACGGCGGGTGCGCGTTCGCGCTCGCGAACGACGCCGTCTGCTACGAGGAGATTCCCGGCGCGCGGCCGACGCACGTCTTCAACGCGCACCTGGTGTCGATGCTCGCCCTGGCCGAACTGGCCGCGGTCAGCAGCGACCCGATGTTCGCCGCTGGCTACACGCGTGGCGAGCGCGCCTGGCAGCGGCTCGTCGACCAGTTCGACACCGGCTGCTGGACTGCCTACGACTGCGCGCCGCGCGTCGAGGTCGTGTTCCAGTTGTTGCCCGATCGCGAGGGCATGGCGCTCGGGCGCGTCGGCATGCGCATCGGCGATCGGCGCGTCGATCTCGACATGGCCCGCGACGAGGTGTTCGCGCCCGGCCCGGTGCGGGCCGCGGGCATCGACTGGGGGCCGCTGGTCGAGCACGCCGGCCGTCGCCTGCGTGGCCTGCGCCACGGACCGACGCTGCATCCGGTGCCGGTGCCGACGGGCACCCGCCAGAACACGTACCTCTATCTCGGCGAAGCGGACGTCGCGGCGGGCTCGCTCGAGTTGGAGGTCGACCTGCGTGGTCCCGTGGGCGCCAGCGTCGGGCTCGCGATCCGCGGGGCACCCGACGGCAACTGGCGCGAACTGCCCCAGCGCCTCGTCGTCGCCGCCGACGGCAGATCCCGCGTCAGCGTGCCGCTGGCGAAGTTGCGGCCGCCGTGCGGCGCTTCGTACCACCGCTTCCACGTGCTGCTGCTGCAGGAACTGGCGCGTGCGACCGGGAACGTGGCCTTCGCAGGGCTCGCCGATCGGCTGCTCGGCTACCACGACCGGCATCGCGCGGAGACGTCGCCGCCGCTGCCCGCGGTGCCGCGACTGACGCGGCTCTACCTCGGCATCAACTCGGCGTGCGGGCTGGCCTGCAAGATGTGCGACTTCGGCATCGGCAACCGCGAAGCGAGTCTCTACAAGGCGCTGCGGCCAGGCGAGGAGAAGACGGTGCTCGATGCCGACCTCGTGATCCGCCGCTGCCGCGAAGCCCGGCCCGACCTCGAGGCCGTGCACTTCATCGGCACCGAGCCGCTGTTCCATCGCGACATCGCGCGCATGGTCCGCGAGATCAAGGCTGCTGGCATCCGGGTGATCGTGACGACGAACGGTCTGCGCCTCGACCGCATGCTGGTGCCCGTTCTCGAAGCGGGCGTCGACGAACTGTGGATCTCGATCGACGGTCCACCGGCCGCCCACGACGACATCCGCGGCCACGAAGGCCTGTTCGCGATCATCTCCGCCGCGCTGCGCGCCAACGCGCCGGCGATCGCGGCGGCGAAGCAGCGGGGCTTCCGGCTGTGTGTGTCGTGCGCGATCTCGCCGCTCAACCACCACCTGCTCGCCGACCTCGTGCGCGCGACCGCGGAGTTGCCGTTCGATCTGTACTGGCTGACGCACCTCAACTACATCACGCCGGAGACGGCGGCGGCGCACAACCTCCGGCACCCCGCCTACCGCATCGCCGCGAGCACGGTGACGATTCCGGAGATGGCCACCGATCGCGTCGATCCATTCGTGCTCTACCGATCGCTGCGCGAGGCCGAGCAGGCGGCGAAAGCGCTCGGGCGCGCGTTCGAGTCGGTGCCGGCCCTCGACTGGCTCGGCGTCGTCGAGCACTACCACCGGCCCGAACGCCCGGTCGGCAAGGCCTATTGCCACGCGCCGTCGACGTGCCTCGAGGTCGCCAGCGACGGCTCGGTGACGGTGATGTCGCGCTGCTACCAGTTGTCGGCCGGCAACATCCACGGCCAGACCCTGCAGGAGATCTTCGCCGCGGCGCCGATGCGCGAGTTCCGGTCGTTCCTCGCCAAGGAAGGGCTGCAGCCGCCGTGCCTGCGGTGTTGTGGCATCATGTGACTTCCGTGCCGCCGAGCTGCTTCGGCGGGCGATCCAGGACGGCCGGCGATGCGGATCCCCATCCACTTCCGATCTCGCGACGCGCGCGCTGCGCGGTCCCTGGCGATCGCGCCGTGCCTGATGCTGGTCGCGGCGTGTTCGTCGAAAGGTGGCGGCACGCCGCCGGGACCAACGGCGCCGCCGTCGATCGTCGCGTTCACAGCTTCGACGACTTCCGTGATCCCCGGCGAAGCGGTCGTGCTGCAGTGGGAGGTGGAGGACGCCGAGAGCCTGGCGCTCGATCCGCTGGCCCTGCCGCTGTTCGGGAACGTGATCCAACTCGCGCCGACGCAGGCGACGATGTACTGCCTGCAGGCGACCAACGCGCTCGGCACGACCACGAGTTGTCTCGTCGTCGACGTGCAGCCAGAGTCGGCGCCGCCCGCCACTGCGCCGACGCTCTCGATCCGCTACTACGCTGGCGGCGGCGTGCTGCTGTACTGGCAGCCGGTGCCGCAGGCGAACGGCTACACGATCGAACGCACGAACGGCTTCGGCGGCACGACCTTCAACCCGCTGACCACGGTCGCCGGCGATCGCTACTGGATCAGCGACATCACCACCAACGCGAACGCGTTCTACACCTACCGCGTGACGGCGACGAACGGGCTCGGCAGCGGCCCGCCAGCCACGGCGTCGTCGATCTCGGCGCCCGGACCGCCCGAGGGCCCGCCCGGTCCGACCGTCACGGCGCTCGACGGCACGACGGTCGCGCCGGGCGGCACGCTGCGCTTCACGGCCTCCGAACCGGTGCTGTGGGTGGTGCCGCAGGGACCGGGAGCGGGGACGATCACGAGCGATGGCGTCTACGAGGCGCCGGCGTCGAGCGGCTTCGTGTTGCTGGCGGCAGTGGGCAACGGCACGGTCGCGTTCGGGATCGCCGTGCAGTGACGGCGGGCCGACGCTCTGGTGCGGGAGCGGCGTTGTTGCAGTGGCTCCCTCGTCCGGCATGCTAGGCCGCGGACGCTGATGCCGATGGTCGCCGACGAAACCGGGCAGTACTTCGAGGACCCTGCCCTCTGGGATCGCGGCCCCGAGCCCTACCAGGTGCAGATGCAGGGCGATCTCGCCCGCCTGCTGCCGGCCGACACGAAGATCGTGCTCGACGCCGCCTGCGGCAACGGCCTGGTCTCGAGGCTGGTCGCGACGAAGGTGCGCGTCGTCGGCGCCGACGGCAGCTTCGCGGCCTTGCGCCACTTCGCCGGCGAGCGCTGCCAGTGCCGGCTCGAGGCGATCCCGTTCGCCGACGGCGCCTTCGACCTGGTGATGGCGAACGACGTGCTCGAACATCTCGCCGCGGCCGATCTGCCGCGCGTGCGGGACGAACTGTTCCGCGTCGCCGGCCGGCACGTCCTGATCACGGTGCCGTTGCTCGAGGACCTGGCGGCCAGCGCCGAGGTCTGCGCTGCGTGCGGATTCACCGCGCATCGCAACCGGCACGAACGTCGATTCGACGTGGCGGACCTGGCGGCGCTGACGCCGCCGGGTTGGCGACTGGCCTTGGCCGTGTTGTCGGGAGCCGAGTGGGATCGCGGGTGCGCCGAACTCACGATGCTGCGCCGCGCTTCCGGCGCGCCGGCTCCCGCGCCCAGGCGGTGTTCGCAGTGCGGGGCCGCGGGCGATCCGTCGGCGGCGGGACCGGCCATGCACGAGGCGACGGCGCTGGCGGCGAGCGCCGATGTGCGGACCGGGGCGTTCACGTCGTGCCGGACCGAGATCATCGGCTGCTTCCACCGCGAAGGCGCGCCGAACCCGTGGGCCGAAACCGCCCGTTCGAACACGCCGGTTGCGCGCGTCGTCGACCCGCATGCGGTCGATCTCACCGCGGCCAGTGCCTGCCTGTTCCGCAGCGACTTCCTGCCCACGATGGGGGCCCGCGGCTACTACTGCGCTTCGGCGCGCGCCGGCAAGGAAGGCATCGAGCTGGCGGCCGACGGCAGAGACCAGGAGATCAAGATCGGCCATTTCGCGCGCGCCGCCGGTCCCTGGCTTCTCGAAGGCGTCGCGGCCGCCGCGACGCTGCGCCTGCAGTTCCACCACGCGGACGGCTACCGGCTCGAGGAGATGCTCGAGGTCGACGGCGCGTTCCGTCACCAATGCGCCTTCGGCCCGCCGTTCGGCCCGTTCGGCCGCCTGGCGGCAATCACCGTCGTCGCCGGGCGCGTGCGCCTGATCGCCTGCTCGCACCACGGGAACGCCGTCGCGCAGGAGTTCGTCGACGTGCACGGCGCGCCGTTCCTTGCCTTGCCGGCCGACGGCGTGCCGATCGCCGTCGCGACGGGTTGGTACGGCGATGCCGTGCCGCATCCGCGGGCCGTGGCCGCCGGCTTGCACCGTCGCCGCGAACAGCTGGCGTGGCAGGAGGAGGTCGCGCGCAACGACGATCGGATCGACCGGCTCGGGGTCTGCGTCGATGCGTTGGCGCAACGTCTTGTCGCCGGGGCTGCCTCGGCGACGGAGGCGCAGGTCTTGGAGGCGCAGGCGCGAGATGCCGTACAGAACGCGCGGCGGGCTGCTGCCGAGTGCACGCGCCTCGCTGCCCGGGTTGCTGCACTCGAAGCCGAGGCCGCGGTCGCTGCACGGGCGGCTGCCGAAGCCGCGGCACGACTGCATCGGCTGCGTCACGCCGAGTTCGCCGTCAACTCGCTGCGGCTCGGTTGGCAACGGCTGCGCACGATCCTGCCGAAGGGGTCGCGCACGGCGCCGGCTCCCGCGTCGGCGTGGGCGCCGCGCACCGCCGTGATGCTGGTCCCGGACGATCGCATCGACCGCCGCGTACTGCTGCAGGCGCGCAGCCTGGTCGCGGCGGGTTGGCGCGTGCGCGTCGTCGGCGCGCCAGCACCCACTCCTGGCGACCGCCACGACGAGGACGCGTTCCCCGAAGTCGAGATCGTGCGCGTCGATGCCAGTCGTGCGTGTGCGCTGCCGGCCGACCGTCTGCCGCCGCGCATCCCTGCCGGCGAGCGCGACTGGACGGACTTCTACTGGTTGACGAACCACTACTACGCGCTGGCGACCGAGCGCCCGTTCCAGGTCGTGGTCGCGCACGACCTGCCGGTGCTGCCCGCGGCGGCGATGGCGGCAGCGCGTCACGGCGCGTGGCTCTGCTACGACGCCCACGAGCTCTACCCCGAGCAGCATCACTTCGGCGCCGAACGGCAGGAACGCTACCGCCGCGCCGAGGCGCAGCTGGCGCCGCTCGCCGACTTCGTGGTCACGGTCAACGAGTCGATCGCGGCCGAGATGGCGCAGCGCTACGGCATCGCGATGCCGTCGGTGGTCCTCAACTGCCCCGAGGTGTCGAGCGCTCCGCCGAGGCCGCAGCGCGGCGAGTTGCACCGTGCGTGCGGCATCCCGGCCAACGCTCGCATCCTGCTCTTCCTCGGCGCCCTGTCGCTCAATCGCAACCTCGAGGCGCTGGTCGCGGCGATGGCCTCGGTGCGCACGCCGGACGTGGTGCTCGTGCTGGTCGGGCCGGGCGACGACAAGCGACGCGAACTCGAAGGCATCGCCCGCGGCGCTGGGGTGCTCGGCACGCGCGTGTTCTTCCATCCGCCGGTGCCGCAGGCGGACGTGCTGCGGCTCACGGCGGCGGCGGACGCCGGCGTGATCCCGTATCCGCACATCGACCTCAACTCGCGGCTGTGCACGCCGAACAAACTGTTCGACCTGCTCGTCGCCGGCGTGCCGACCCTCGCCAACGACAGCCCCGAACTGCGCCGGTTCGTGCAGGAGCAGGGCGTCGGCATGGTCTGGCCGTTCACCGATGCGGCGGCGATCGCGGCCGGCATCGACGCGTTCTTCGCGCAGGACCACGCCGCGTATCGCCGGCAGCTCGCGGCGATCGGCCCGCGGTTCACCTGGCAGAGCGAAGGCGCCAAGGTCGTCGCCGCCTACGAGCGGCTGATCGCCGCCGGCACGCCGCGCGCGGCCGGGAGCAACTGACATGTGCGGAATCGCGGGGATCCTGTGGCTCGACCGCGCGCGGCGCGCTTCGTCGCACGACCTGGTGCCGATGCTCGATGCGATCGCGCACCGCGGCCCGGACGACGAAGGTGTGTGGCTGGACGGGCCGCTCGNNGTGCTCGGCCAGCGGCGCCTGTCGATCCTCGATCTCAGCTCCGCCGGCCACCAACCGATGGTCGCCGCCGACGAGCAGCACACGATCGTCGTCAACGGCGAGATCTACAACTTCCTCGAACTGCGCGCCGAACTCGCGCGGTACGGCGTCGTGTTCCGCTCGAACAGCGACACCGAAGTGCTGCTGGCCGCGTATCGGCAGTGGGGCGCCGCATGCGTCGAGCGCTTCGTCGGCATGTGGGCGTGCGCGATCTGGGACGTGCGGGAGCAGAAGCTGTGGCTGTCGCGGGATCGCTTCGGCATCAAGCCGATCTACTACCTGCATCGGCCCGACGTGTTCGCGTTCGCATCGGAACTGAAGGCGCTGCTGGCGGCGTTCCCCGACGAGCGCCAGGCCAACCTGCCGTACCTGCACTGGTTCCTGCCGTCGGGCGCGCTCGACGACGGCGCCGAGACGAGCTTCCGCAACCTTCGTGCGCTGCCGCCGGCGACCAACCTGACGATCGATCGTGCCGGGCGCGTCAGCACGGAGTCTTGGTGGCGACCCGACGCCGCCAGCTGCCGCGAGCGCTGGCTCGGCGACCGCGACCCGATCGCGGCGTTCGCCGAACTGCTCGACTCCGCGGTCGACTTGCATCTGCGCGCCGACGTGCCGATCGGCACCTGCCTGTCGGGCGGTCTCGACTCGAGCACGCTGGTGGCGCTGACGGCGCGCAAGGTCGAGCGGCCGATCCACACCTACTCGGGGCTGTACAGCGACGCCGACTGCAACGAGCAGAAGTGGGTCGATGCGGTCAACGCGCACGTGCGGACGTCGCCGGTTCCGATCCGTCCGGAACCCGACGGCGACCTGCTCGAGGACCTGCAGCGCATCACCTGGCATCAGGACGAACCGACGGCCGGCCCCGGGCTCTACACGCAGTACCACGTGATGCGTCGCGCGGCAGCCGACGTGAAGGTGCTGCTCGATGGGCAGGGCGGCGACGAACTGCTGGCCGGGTACCTGCCGTACCTGCTGACGCGCATCGACGATCTGTGCGGCACCGGTGTCGGCGGCAAGCTGCGCGCCGCGGGCCTCGCGATGGCGATCGGCTGGCACTGGGGTCGCAACTGGTTCGGACAGGCGCACGGGCGGCTGCGGGCCCACATGTGGTTGCCGCCGCTGCCGCGTGGACGCGCTTCGCGCGCGGTCGAGCCGCCGTTCTTCCATCCGGGTCTCGCCGGGCGTGTCGCCGGCCACGAGATCGTGCGGCAGGAGCCGGAATGGCGCGGCAGCAAGCTGCAGCGCCAGCTCTACGGGCATCTGCGGCAGTCGTCGATCCCGGCCCTGCTGCACTACGAGGACCGCAACTCGATGGCGTTCTCGATCGAGGCGCGCGTGCCGTACCTCGACCACCGCGTGGTCGAGTTCTGCCTCGGCCTCGACGACGCGTTCAAGATCCGCGGTTCGTGGACGAAGTGGATCCTGCGCAAGGTCGCCGATCCCCACCTGCCGCGCGCGGTGACGTGGCGGCGCAGCAAGCTCGGCTATCCGACGCCGTTCGCGCGTTGGCTGCGCCAGGGGCGCGACCGCGACGCCATCCGCGATCTGTTGTTCTCGCGGCGGTTCCTCGAACGGGATCTCGTCGCCCGTGAGTCGCTCGAGTTCTACTGGGATCAGCACCAGCGCGGCGAAGCCGACCGCAGCTGGCTGCTGTGGCGCTACATCACGCTGGAACTCTGGCACCGCTCGTTCCTCGATGCGTTCGAGCCGCACCCCGCCCCGAACGCGCGCGTCCGTCGTCGCGCCGCGAGCAGCACGCAGGCCTGAGTCGATGCGCATCGCCGTCTTCAACCTCAACGAGACCCACCGCGATCCACGCGTGCGTCGCGTCTGCACGACGCTGGCCGCCGCCGGGCACGAAGTGCGCGTGTTCGAGATGCGCCAGGCGAACAAGCCGCTGCACGAGTCGTTCGGCGCGTTCGACGTCGAGCGCGTCGAAATCCCGCAGTCCTACACCGTCGAGGACATGGCCCAGATCGAGCGCGCGTGTCCGGCGGCGGGGGAGCTGCTGCGTCACTGCGATCCGGCGGTGCTCGACGGGCCCGGCGGCCATCGCTTCGGCGTGATGCTGCGCCGGCTCGCGCAGCGGCTGTACTCACTCGTGCGCCGGCCGCCGCCGGCCGCCGAGCCGCCGCGCAAGTTCGACCCGACGCAGGAAGTGCTGGCGCTGCGTTCGATCCTGCTGATCGACCACGCCCTCTACGTGGCTGCCGAACGCTGGCGACCGGACGTCGCCTGGTGCAACGACCTCGACAGCCTGCTGACCGGGTTCATGCTCGCGCAGCGCTTCGACATCCCGGTCGTCTACGACGCGCACGAGATCTACCCCGAGCAGCTGGCCGAACACATGCGTTCGGACATCTGGCACGGCTTCTACACGCGGCTCGAGCGGCGGCTGCTGCAGCACACCGACGTGCGGCTGACGGTGTGCGATTCGATCGGCATCTACTTCCAGAAGGAGTACGGCAGCGGGCCGGTGACCACCGTGCGCAACGTGCCCGCGCGGCGGTTCCTGGCCGACGAGTCGGTGTTGGCGCGCCGCAACCAGCCGGTGCGGTTCCTCTACCACGGCGCCTACTTCCAGTACCGCGGCCTCGACGAGATCCTCGAAGTCGCCGCGCGCGTCGAGCGCGGCACGTTCGTGTTCCGCGGCGTCGGCGCCTATGGCGAAGTGCTGGCCGCGCGCTGCGCCGAACGTCGGCTCGGCGACCGCGTGCGGTTCGTGCCGCCCGTCGGCGTCGACGACCTGATCCCCACCGCGATCGAGAACGACGTCGGGCTCAACCCGTTCGTCTCCGTCTGCAAGAACACCGAGGTCGCGCTGCCGAACAAGTTCTTCGAGTACATGATGGCGGGCCTCGCGGTGGCCAGCGCCGATCTGATCGAGATGCGCGCGTTGACCGACCGGCTGAAGATCGGCGTGCTGTTCGACGCCGCCGACACCGAGAGCGTGGCCGCGGCGCTCAATCGCCTCGCCAACGATCCCGAGCTGCTGCACGCGTGCCGGCGCCGCGCGTGGGTCGCCGCGCGCGACGAGTTCCACTGGGAGAACGAGGAGAAGAAGCTGCTCGCGGCGGTGGCCGCGATCGGTTGAGGCGCGTGGATCGCAGGTGATGCCCATGTCGACCTCGCCACCGAAGCCGGGTGCGCCGCTGCGGGTCCTGATGCTCACCGATGACGCGCTCCAGCTCGATCGTCGGATCGCGCAGGAAGCGGAGTCGCTGTTGCTGCGAGGGGCAGCGGCTGGAGTCCCGGTGGGTGAGGTTGCCTTCTACGGGCTGTCACCCGGCTTGGCGCCGCCACCGCGCCTGCCCGCTGGATCACGCTGGATCCCGTGGCCCCTCGATACGTCGACGACGCGGGGCATCGGGTTCCGCGATCGCATCTGGCGCATGGGCTCGCGTCTTGGCCTGGCGCGAGCGATCGAGTGGGCGGTCTACCGGTTCCGCGATCCCGCAGCCGGCATCCAGGCGCTCCACGTCTCGCGCCCTGAATTGCGCGGCTTCGACGTCGTCATCGCGCATGCGCTACCGGCGCTGCCGCTGGCACTGGCGCTGCACGAACGTCACGGCAGCCGGGTCGTGTACGACGCGCACGAGGTGTTCGATGCGCAGTGGGATTCGTTGCGCACCGGTGCGGCACGGCGCTACTGGCGCGCGATCGGCGATCGCGACATGCCCCGTGCTCATGCGACGATGACGGTCACCCCTCAGGTGGCCGCCGCGCTGGCGGAGCGGCATCGTCTGGGCGTGGCGCCGGCCGTTGTGTGCAACGCGTGCCCGTTCCTCGGCACGGTCCCGCCGCGGGGCCGCCTTCGCTCGCTGTACGGGATTCCGGCGGGGCCGCGTCTCGTGCTGTGCCAGGGAGGGTTGCTCCCGCGCCGTGGCCTCGAAGACCTTCGCGACGCCGGTCGCCATCTCGACCCGGCCCGCGTGCGTATCGTCTTCCTGGGAACGGGGAACGTGGACTACGTCCGCCGCCTCGCGGCAAGCGTGCCGCCGGCCGTGCACATCGGGCGCGCAGTTGCGCAGGACGACCTGCTTGCGCACACGACCGACGCGGACCTCGGCGTGATCACCGACCGCGGCGCGGGCATCAACAACACGCTCGGTGGTCCGAACCGGCTGTTCGAGTACCTGCAGGCGCGAGTCCCGGTGCTTGCGCACGACCATGAGGGCGTGCGCGCCGTGCTGGCGGCGACCGGGACCGGGTGGGTCGAGAAGTGGCGCAGTCCGCAGGAGCTGGCGGCGGTCATCGAGCGTTGCCTCGAAGCCGCGACCGCCGTCTCGCGCGATGCGCTGGATCGTGCGGCCCGCCAGTTCAGTTGGGAGGCGCAGGAACCAGCCTTGTTCGCGACCATGCGGCGTGCACTGCTCGCCTGAGGCTCCGTAGAACCGTCGGCGACAAGCGCGCGGTGCGTTCCTTGACGGCGCCGACGCCACCGACCTACCCTCCGGAGATGCGCCGACGCCGGATGCTCACTTCGTTGCCGGGGGACCGCCGCTGAATGTGCGGGATCGCCGGTTCCGTCGGCCATCGTGACGCTGCGGCTGCTGCGGCGAACGGTGCGGCCATGCTCTCCCTGCTCGCGCACCGCGGCCCCGACGGTCACGGCTNNATCTACAACTACCGCGAACTGCGCGTCGAGCTCGAGGCCGCCGGTCGCGTGTTCGCGACCCACTCCGACACCGAAGTCATCCTGCACGCGTACGCCGTGTGGGGCGAAGACTGCCTGCGCCGCTTCAACGGCATGTGGGCGTTCGCGATCTGGGACGTGAAGAAGCGCCGCCTGTTCGCGGCGCGCGACCGCCTCGGCGTGAAGCCGTTCTACTGGCTGCTGCGCGACGGCCGGCTGCAGTTCGCGTCGGAGATCAAGGCGCTGCTCGTCGATCCCGCCAACCGTCGCGGCGTCGACCAGGACGGCCTGCGGCAGTACCTGACGTTCCAGTTCTGCCTCGGCGATCGCACGATGTTCGCGGGCGTGCAGCGACTGCCGCCGGGGCACTGCCTGTCGTTCGCGCCCGGCGACACCGCACCGCGCATCCGCAGCTGGTGGGACGTCGACTTCACCATCGACGAGGACCACAGCGCCGGCTGGTTCCAGCGCCGGCTGCGCGAACTGCTCGAGGATTCGGTGCGCCTGCGGCTGCGCGCCGACGTGCCGCTCGGCGCGCACCTGTCCGGCGGCGTCGACTCGTCGACGGTCGTGGCGCTGGCGCGCAAGCTGCTGCCCGAAGGCGCGCGGCTGCTGACCTTCACGGGCGCCTTCGACCACGGGCCGCGCTACGACGAACGGCAGCACGCGCGTCTCGTCGCGCAGCGCCACGCGGCGGAGCCGCACGAGATCGTGATGGGGCCCGCCGACTTCGCGGACTCGATCGAACGCATCGTCTGGCACATGGACGAACCGGCCGCGGGGCCGGGCGTGTTCCCGCAGTACCACGTGGCGGCGCTGGCGAGCAAGCACGTGAAGGTGATCCTCGGCGGCCAGGGCGGCGACGAACTGTTCATCGGCTACGCGCGCTACCTCGTCGCCTACCTCGAGGAGTGCCTGAAGGGCGCCATCGAGGACACCGGCCATCGTCCCGGCTACGTGGCGACGCTCGGCTCGATCGTGCCCAACCTGCCGAGCCTGCAGAGTTATCTGCCGATGCTGCGCGCGTTCTGGAAGCGCGGCCCGTTCGGTGAGCCGGCCCAGCGCTACTTCGACCTGATGGACCGCTTCGGCGGCGTGGCGCCGTTGCTGCACGGCGACCTGCGCGTCGACGAACGGCGCACGATGGACGAGTTCCGGGCCACGTTCGAAGTGCACGGGGCGGCGTCGATGATCAACCGCATCCTCTACTTCGACCTCAAGACGCACCTGCAGTCGCTGCTGCACGTCGAGGACCGCACCAGCATGGCGTTCGGGCTCGAGTCGCGCGTGCCGCTGCTCGACTACCGCCTGGTCGAACTGATGGCGTCGATCCCGCCGCGCCAGAAGTTCGAGAACGGCCGCCTCAAGCATCTGTTCCTGCAGACGGTCGAGGACCTGCTGCCGCGCGAGATCCGCGAGCGGAGGGACAAGATGGGGTTCCCGGTGCCGCTGCCCGAATGGGGTGCAGGGCCGCTGCGCGAGTTCGTTCACGACGTGCTCGGCTCGCGGGCGGCGCGCCAGCGCGGCATCTGGAAGAGCGACGAACTGCTCACTGCCGCGGGCAACGAGGCGTCGTTCGGGCGCGTGACGTGGGGGGCGCTGTGCCTCGAACTGTGGCACCGCCAGTTCGTCGACGGCGCCGGGCTGCCGGCGGCCTCGTGAACGCGCGCGCCGACGAACGGCTCGGACCGCTGTCGCGGCTGCACGTCGTCGCGCACGAACTCGGCGCGTCGTCGCCGGCCCAGCCGCGGCTCGCGTCGCTGCTGCGCTTCCTCGTGCAGCGCGGCGCTGACGTGACGTTGTGGATCGAACGCGATCCCGGGCCGTGGGCCGCGCAGATCGTGGGTGCGGGGCGACTCACCGTGCGTGTCGTCGCCGATCCGGTGCATCGCGGCTACCGCTGGCTCGGCAGTCTGTCGGGCGGCAAGGGTGCTCCGCCAGCCGCAGCACCGACGTCCGCCCCGACCGCCGCGAAGCCGCCTAGCCTGCTGCATCGCCTGTGGCGCCTCGGCAGCCGCGTGCAGTCGGCGCTGCTGTTCCCGGATCCGCAGCGATTCTGGGCGGCGCGCGTGCAGCGACGGCTGCTCGCGACGATGCGCCCCGGCGACGTGGTGCTCACCTGCTCGCGGCCCGAGAGTGCGCTGCTGGTGGGGGCAGCAGCGCAGCGACGCGGCGCGCGCTGGTGGGCGGACTTCGCGGACGGCTGGTGCTTCCAGGGACTGCGGCCGAATGCGATGACCGACGGGCCACGCCGCGATCGGGAGCTCGCGCTCGAGCGCAGCCTGGTCGGGAGCGCGGACCTGGTGTCCACCGTCAACGACGAGCTCGGCGACTACTTCGCGTCGCTGCGGAACGGACGCCACATCGCGGTCTACCCGAACATCGTTCCCGACGAACTCGCTGCGCTGCCGGCGACCGCGCGTGCGCGCGGCGACGCGCTGCCCACCATCGGCTACTTCGGTCGGTTGTCGCTCAGCGACGGCGAACGCAGCCTCTTGCCGTTGCTCGCGCTGCTGCGCGCCGATGCGGTCGCCGCCGATCGTCGTCGCGCGCGCTTCGAGTTCCTCGGCGAGTTCGCGCCGCGCGATCGCGCCGAGATCGACGAAGTGCAGCGGCTGGGCCACGAGGTCGTGGTCGCGCCGCCGTTGTCGCGCGAACGGCTGGCCGCGCGACGCGCCGACTTCGACGGCGCGCTCGTGCTCGGCTCGCCGCATCAGCGTGGCACGTCGAGCAAGCTGCTCGACACGTTGGGACTCGGCTTGCCGGTCGTCGCGTTCGTGCCGGTGCCCTCGGCGGCGCACGCGCTGATCACCGCGACCGGCTGCGGCGAAGTGATGGATCTCACTGAAATTCCGGATTGCACGCGCTGGAGGCGCTTCCTGAGCACCGTGCGGGGCACCGCCTATCGGGTTGATCCGCGTGTGCGCGAGCGATACACCAGCGCGTCGGTCTTGCCGGGCTTCCTCGCTACGATCGGCCCTTGGTTGGAGACCGCCACACCCCGATGAAAAGCGACAGCAAGGCCCCGTTCGTCCACGAGTCTGCGTACGTCGACCAGCCGTGCGAGATCGGCGAGGGCACCAAGATCTGGCACTTCTGCCACGTGCTGCCCGGCGCGCGCATCGGCACCAACTGCAACTTCGGCCAGAACGTGATGGTCGGCAATGACGTCGTCGTCGGCAACAACGTCAAGGTGCAGAACAACGTCGCGATCTACACCGGCACCGTCGTCGAGGACGACGTGTTCCTCGGTCCGTCGTGCGTGTTGACCAACGTCAGCAATCCACGTTCGCAGGTGGTGCGGCGCTCGCTCTACGAGAAGACGCTGCTGCGCCGCGGCTGCTCGGTCGGCGCCAATGCGACGATCGTCTGCGGCACCACGATCGGTCGGTATGCGTTCGTCGCCGCCGGCGCGGTCGTCACCAAGGACGTGCCCGACTACGCGTTCATGGTCGGCGTGCCCGCGCGCCAGGCCGGTTGGATGAGCCGCCACGGCCACAAGCTGGTCGAGAAGAAGGGCGAGCGCGTGATGACGTGCCCGGAGAGCGGCTACCGCTACCAGGTCGAAGGCGGCCGCTTGCGCTGCCTCGATCTCGACGAGGATGCGCCGCTGCCGGCACCCAAGGCGGTCGGCTCGCGCCCGTATCGCGACTTCAAGACGGCGAAGCCCGCCGCTCACTCGGAACTCAGCCAATGAACCCACAGCCCATGCGCACTCCCGAAGCGGCGCGGACCACGACCGGCAAGCCGGTCACCAAGGTGCCGTTGCTCGACCTGACCCGCATCGATCCGCAGCAGCTCACCGAGCTGCGCGCCGCCTTCGACCGCGTGCTCGTCAGCGGCCACTACATCATGGGGCCCGAAGTCGACGCCTTCGAGAAGGAGGTCGCGACGTTGCTCGGCGCGAACCACGCGATCGGCGTGTCGTCGGGAACCGACGCGCTGATCCTCGCCCTGATGTCGCTCGGCATCGGTCCGGGCGACGAAGTGATCTGCCCGACCTACACGTTCTTCGCCACGGCCGGCTCGATCTGGCGCGTCGGCGCGAAGCCGGTGTTCGTCGACAGCGACCCGCTGACCTACAACGCGACGGTCGACGCGATCAAGAAGGCGGTGACGCCGAAGACCAAGGCGATCATGCCGGTCTACCTGTTCGGCCAGTGCGCCGACATGGAGTCGATCACCGCGTTCGCCGCGGAGCGCGGCATCGCCGTGATCGAGGACGCGGCACAGGCGCTGACGGCGCGCTCCCGCGGCAAGGCCGCTGGCACGATCGGCACGTTCGGTTGCTTCTCGTTCTTCCCGTCGAAGAACCTCGGCTGCCTCGGCGACGGCGGGCTGGTGACGACGCAGGACGCCGCGTTGGCCGAGAAGGCGCGCATCCTGCGCGTGCACGGCGGCAAGCCGAAGTACTACCACAAGATGGTCGGCGGCAACTTCCGCATCGACGCGCTGCAGGCGGCCCTGCTGCGCGTGAAGCTGCCGGCCCTCGCCGCCGCGACGGCCGCGCGTCAGCGCAATGCCGCGCTCTACGCCGAGCTGTTCACCAAGGCGGGTGTCGCCGCGAAGACGCCGGCGGCGCCGCAAGCCGGCACGATCGGATTGCCCGGCATCCATGCCGAGCACATCGTCAACCAGTACGTGATCCGCGTGCCCGGCGGCCGGCGCGACGCGGTGAAGGACGCGCTCGGCAAGAAGAACATCGGCACCGAGGTCTACTACCCGGTCCCGCTGCACCTGCAGGAGTGCTTCGCGAGCCTCGGCCACAAGGAGGGCGAGTTCCCGCACGCCGAGCGCGCCGCGAAGGAGACGCTGGCGCTGCCGGTGTTCCCGGAGCTGTCGACCGACGAGGTCCGCTACGTCGCCGACGCGGTGATCGCCGCGGCGAAGGGCGCGTCGTGAAGCCCACCGTCGCAGTCGTCGGTTGCGGCTACTGGGGCAAGAACCTGGTCCGCAACTTCGCCGGCCTGCAGGCCCTGCAGATGGTCTGCGACGTCACGCCCGGAGGGCAGAAGACCGCGCGCGAGCTGTGCCCGACCGCGAACGTCGTCGCCGACTTCGACGCCGTGCTCGCGTCGTCGGTGGCGGGTGTCGTGCTGGCGACGCCGGCCGAGACGCACCATGCGCTGGCCAAGCGTGCGCTGCTCGCCGGCAAGGACGTGTTCGTCGAGAAGCCGCTGGCGTTGCGCCACGAGGACGCCGCCGAACTGGTCGCGCTCGCCGCCCAGCACGGTCGCATGCTGATGGTCGGCCACGTGCTCGAGTACCACCCCGCGATCCGCAAGATCGCCGGCATGGCGCGCGACGGCCATCTCGGCAAGCTGCGCTACATCTACTCGCACCGGCTCAACCTCGGGAAGATCCGCGTCGAGGAGAACATCCTCTGGAGCTTCGCGCCGCACGACGTCGCGATCATCCTGCGCCTCGTCGGGGCGCCGCCGATCCAGGTGTCGGCGTCCGGCGGCAACTACATCACCGCCAACATCGCCGACGTCTCGGTCAGCAACCTGCTGTTCGACGACGGCACGCGCGCGCACATCTTCGTGTCGTGGCTGCACCCGTTCAAAGAGCAGCGCCTCGTCGTCGTCGGCAGCCAGCGCATGGTCACGTACGACGACGTGACCAAGAAGCTGGTGCTGCACGAGAAGCGCGTCGACAGCCAGGGCGGCCAGCCGATGCCGGTGCAGGGCGAAGGCGTCGAGGTCGCGTTCGGCAGCGAAGAGCCGCTGCGCCTCGAGTGCGAAGCGTTCCTGCAGGCGATCGCCACGCGCACGCCGGCGTTGACCGACGGCGTGTCCGGGTTGGCGACGCTGCGCGTTCTGCAGGCGGCGCAGCGCTCGCTGATGACCGGCGGCGAACCGGTGCCGATGCACGCGCTCGGCTGAGCCGCTCGTCAGCCGCGGTCTTCGGCCAGCATTCGCCCCAGGATCGTCTTCTGGATCAGCGACGTGCCCTCGTAGATGCGCAGGGCCTGGATGTCGCGCCACAGCCGCTCGACGGGGAACGCCGAGCTGTAGCCGCGGGCGCCGTGCAGCATCATCGCTTCGTCGGCGGCCTTCGCCGCGGCTTCGGTCGCGTGCAGCTTGGCCATCGCCAGGTCGGCATGGGTCTCGGAGCCCGCGGCGCGGCGGGCCGCGCATCGATGCACCAGCCCGCGTGAGGCGTGCAGCGACGTCAGCAGGTCGGCGAGCCGCTCCTGGATCATCTGGAACTGCGCCAACGGCTGGCCGAACTGTCGGCGACCGCTGGTGAACGCGACGGCGGCGGCGAGTGCGGCGCGGTGGATGCCGACGGCGCCGGCGGCGACCGACAGCCGGCCGGCCGCGAGACCGCCCATCGCGACGCCGAAGCCCTTGCCGGGCGCACCGAGCATCTCATCGGCGGTGATCGGCATGCCGTCGAACGTCAGCACGGCGTGGTCGCTGCCGCGGTGGCCGAGCTCGATGCCGGGCATCGGCTCGCGCTTCAAGCCAGACCGCGTGGTGTCGACGAGGAATGCCGTGATGCCCTGGCGGCCTTGTGCCGGGTCGATCGTCGCGAACAGGAGCATCACGTCGGCGACGCCACCGTTGGTGATCCAGTGCTTGCTGCCGTGCACGCGATAGCCGGCGCCGTCGCGTCGGGCGTGCGTCGCCAGCGACGCGACATCGCTGCCGGCATCCGGCTCGGTGAGCGCAAAGCAGCCGATCGCGGAACCGTCGAGCAGCTTGCCGAGCCATCGCGCGCGTTGTGCCGGCGTGCCGAGCTTGGCGATGCACGACGCGACGAGCCCGCTCTGCACGGCGCAGAAGCCGCGGGCATTGCCGCAGACGGCGCCGAGTTCTTCGTGCGCGAGCGCGAGTTGCAGCGGCGTCCAGCCGCCGCCGCCGTGTTCGCGCGGCAGCGGGCCGCCGAGGATGCCGGCCGCGCCGAGATCGGTGACCATCGCGCGCCGGAACGTGCGCTGCTCGTCGATCGTACGGGCGTGCGGCGCCAGCTTGTCGGCGGCGAACGCGCGAATGCGCTGCGCGAAGGCGCGATGCTCGGCGTCGAGGTCGCTGTCGGGGAGCCAGAGGTCGGTGTTCATCGCCCGAGGAAGCGCGGGTCGCGCTTCTCCATCCACGCGTTGTAGAACTCGCGATGGTCGTGCGCGCGCAGCAGCAGTGCCTGCGCCTGCGCCTCCTGCTCGATCGCGGCATCGAGGTCCATCGGCCACTCGTGCCAGACCATCTTCTTGGTCATCGCGAGTGCCAGGCCTGGGCCGGCCGCGAGGCGGCGCGCGAGGGTCATCGCTTCGGCGAGCACGGCGTCTCCGGGCACGACGCGGTTGGCGAGGCCGATGCGCAGGCAGTCCTCGGCCGGGACCTTGTCGCCGAGCAGCAGCAGCTCCATCGCGCGCCCGGTGCCGATCACCTTCGGCAACAGCCACGCCGCACCCATGTCGGCGCCCGTCAGGCCGACCTTGGTGAACAGGAACGCGAACTTCGCCTGCTCGCTCATCACCCGCAGGTCGCTGGCGAGCGCCAGCACCGCGCCAGCTCCCGCCGCGACGCCGTTGATCGCCGCGATGATGGGCTTCTGCAGGCGCAGCATGTTGCGCACCACGGCGCCGGTCATGCGCGTGAACGCGAGCGTGTCGTCGAGTTCGCTCTCGAGCAGCGGCCCGATGATGTCTTCGACGCTGCCGCCGCTGCAGAAGCCGCGGCCGTGGCCCGTCAGCACCACGACCTTCACGGTCTCGTCGTCGTCGAGGTCGCGGAAGAGCCGCTCGAGCTGGCCGTAGATCGCGAAGGTCAGCGAGTTGAGCGTCTCGGGGCGGTCGAAGGTCAGCACGGCGACACCGTCGCTGCCGCGTTCGAATCGGAAGTCGTATTGGCTCATCGGAGGATCACGGTGCGGGGTCGACGAAGCCGGGCGGCTCGCGGTCGAGTTCGTAGACGCAGCCGACGGGGAGGTCGCGCAGCAGGTGTGCCGCGGCGGCGGCGACCTCGGCGGGCGTGTGCATGCGGCCGATGCGGTTCTGCTTGCCCATACGGGCGAACGCCTCGTCGGCGGTGATGCGGCCTCGCGAGGCGATCGCGGCGGCAGCACCACGCGTGATGTCGCTGTCGACGAAGCCGGGGCACAGCGCGTAGCTGCGGATGCCGGCCGCGGCGAGTTCCGCGTGCAGCGCGCGCGCGAGGCCGACCATGCCGTGCTTCGCGGCCGTGTAGGCGGCGGTGAACGGGTAGCCGCGCAGCCCGGCGGTCGAGGCGACGTGCAGGAGCACGCCGCCGCCGCCGCGCTTCATGCCCGGCACGCAGGCGCGGGCGAGAGCCAGCGGGGCCGCCACGTGCAGCAGGAACGTCTCGAGCAGCACGTCCTGGCTGGTGTTCTCGACCTTGTCCGAAGGGGCGGTGCCGGCGTTGCTGACGACCGCGGTCACCGGCCCGAGTTCACGTTCAGCGGCGGCGACGATGCGGGCGGCGGCCGCCGGATCGCGCAGGTCGTCGACGTGAACGGCCACCCGGGCGCCGCCACGGCGCAGGTCGGCGGCGACGCGGGACAACGCCTCGGGGTCGCGCGCGGTCAGCAGCAGCCGCATGCCGTCGGCCGCGAGCGCTGCTGCGATCGCCCGGCCGATGCCGCGGCTGCTCCCGGTCACGATCGCGACGCGTTCTGAGGGGGGCGGGGACGTCATGTGGGGCGCGCGGAAACCGGGGTCACGTTCGCGCCTCGCCGCGGCCGATACCAGGGGCAGGACAGGGAAGAAGGGAGTCGAGTTCGTGGACGACCCCGAAAGGGCCCGGCGCAGGCCGGGCCCTTTCTCTTTCGGTGCCGGGCCTTGGCGCCGCCCCTGGGTCGACCGGCCATGCGCCACCGGGGCGCGGCATGGGGTTCTTGCGCGGGCAGGGCCCGCCGCTACTCTCCCCCGCCCTCCAACGCGGCCGTGCACGGCCGACAGCAGCCATGGCCAAGCAGAAGAAGAAGAAAGAAGTCGTGTTCCTGGTCTGTGAAGAGACCGGCGACCGCAACTACACGCTGATGAAGAAGCCCGGCACCAACAAGCTGGAGCTGAAGAAGTACTCGCCGCGCCTGCGCAAGCACACCAAGCACGTCGAGAAGAAGAAGTAGCCGCCGCGCCTCAGCCGCCGGCCGAAGTGCCCGGCGCTCCCCCCGGCAGGCAGCGTTGCAGCAGGCCTTCGAGCTGCTGCCGGCTCGCGGCCGACAGCGGCATCGCCAGCAGCCGCCGCCCGACCCGGTCGATCGCGTTTGCATCGCCCGTCGCGGCGAGGTTCTGCAGGGCCAGCACCGCGGCCGCGAGGCGTTGCTGGTCGCCGGCCACGCCGACCTCGTCGAGGATGCGGGCCAGCGCGCGTTCGCCGAGGGCAGCATCGCCGCGCGACGTCAGCGCGAACACCGCCTGCATGCGAACGTCGAGCGACGGGTCGTTGTGCAGCGCGAGCTCGGCGATCTCGAGCCCGAGCGGAGTCAGGGTCATGCCGACGCCCGTCACCAGGTCGCAGCGAACGTCGGCATGCGTGTCGGCGGCGAGCAGCGCGCGGTAGTCGTCGGCGACCAGGTCGGGCGCGCGGAAGCCGAGCACGAGGTAGGCATTCGGCGCGCGCGGCAGCGTCGGTCCGAGTTCGCGAAGCAGCGACAGCGCTTCGGCCGGCGGCAGTTCGCGCGCCGCGACGCCGGCCACTTCGGCGGCCACGACCTGATCGCCACGCTCGCGCAACCAGGACAGCACGAGGCCGCGGTAGCGCGCGTCCTTCAGCAGTTTGTGGCAAGCGGCGGTGCGTTGGCTCGGGTCGGCGTCGTCGAGCAGCAGCAGGGCCAGCCGCGACAACTCGTCGGAGGAACGTTCGCCGAAGCGCTGCACGTTGTCCCACAGGGTCAGCAGCAGGTCGGTCGCGATGTCGCGCCGGAAGTTGTGCTCGCCGGCGAGACGCACGAGTGCGAGCACCGCCCCTTCGTGGGTGGCGCGCACGAAGCGCTGCCGCGTCAGCACGCGCCAGCCGGCGTCGGCGGTCGTGGCGGTGGCGGGCATCGTGCGCAGCAGCGATTCCACCAGCGTGTCGATCGGCGCACGTTCGCTCGTCGCCTCGGCATCGTGGTCGCGGCGTTCGCACTCCGTCGTCAGCACGAGCTGCAGCACGACCCGTCGGCCGGCGTCGCGCGGATCCGACGGCTCGTCGGAGAGGCCGACGAGCATCGCCAGGCCGCGTTCGCCGGCGTCGGGGAAGCGGGCCATCAGTTCGGCGAAGCGGTCGCGCACGACGCGGTCGTTGGCGGTCGCCGCGGCGGTCTCGTCCTGCTGCGCGAGTTCGGCCGTGCGCTGCCCGAGCTGCACCAGTTCGTCGACGCGCGCTTCGAACCCAGGCTCGGCCACTGGCGGGGCGACGACCTCCTCGCGAATCGCGGGCGCTCCGGCCTCCGCCACGACCGCGGCCACTTCGCTCGTGCCCGACGGTCGATGGCCATCGTCGATCCTCGGTGTCGGGCGCGGGGCGAGCAGGTCGGGCGCGAGCAGCGCGCCAGCGACGAAGAGCAGGAGGCAGACGAACGGCAGACGCCACGTACGGACGGGTTGCATGGGAGGTGACTCCTTCGTGAGGGAAAGGCCGCCGCCGAGGTGGCGGCGCCCTTCTACCTAGTGCGACGGCGGGGGCGTCACTCGGCGCGGTCGTCGTCGCACGCCGCGGTCGTGAGCCGCGGGTAGGCCCCGAAGTTGACGTCGCGCAGGTGTTCGCACGACGACCCGATCGGAATGAAGATCAGGTAGCTCGTCCGGCAGCCGAAGTAGATCAGCTTGCCGGCGGACACGCCGACCGAGACCACGTAGGTGCGCTTGCTGCTGGGCACCGCGACCTCGTGGTCGGGCGTGATGGTCGCGAACAACGGGCAACCGGTGGCCGTGGTGAGTTGCAGGCCCGGGATCGAGTAGCTGAGGCCGGCGCAGGCGACGTTGGGCCCGTAGGTGATGGTCTGCGCGACGGTGCGCGCCTCCTGCATCGGGCACGACTCCTGCGCGGGGACGAACGCGGCCGCACCCAGGGCGAAGACCGCAGCGAACAAGCTGGCTTTCATGACGACTCTCCTTGCTGTCGGGTGGTGAACACCCGAACGCGGGCCGATGCGAGCGGCGACGCGCGGCCCGCAGCGCGTTCGTCGCGAGGGCAATGTGCCTCGCGCGGCGCATCGGTCGCACTTTGACGGAAAATCCTCGCCGGCGCGCGATCAGCCCCCGCGCAGTTCGTCCCACGCGGCGCGGATGCCGGCGTCGACGCTGCCGGGGCGCCAGCCGAGTTCGCGCTCGGCCTTCTGGCTCGAGTACCAGAGGAACACGCCGGCGATGCGCAGGATCTCGCTCGTCACCGGCGGTCGGCTGCCGAACAGGCGCTCCTTCGCCGCGAGCGCGACGGCACTGGCCCGCAGCAGCCAGCGCGGCGCCGTTCGCCGCGGCGGCGAGCCGCCGACGATCGCCGCGATGCGCGCGAGCAACTGCGCGCCGGTCAGGTTCTCGCCGCCGAGGATGTAGCGCTCGCCGCGCCGGCCGCGGTCGATGGCGGCGACGATGCCGTCGCACACGTCGGTGACGTTGGCGACGTTGAGGCCGCCGGGCGGCGCCATCCGCACGTTGCCGGCGAGCACCGCGGTCAGCAGCGAGCCGTCGCCCTTGCGGCGGTCGCCCGCGCCGTACATCGACGGCGGGTTGACGATCACGGCATCGAGGCCGCGCGCGCACTCGGCGAGCACGGCCTGTTCGGCGGCGAACTTGCTGTCGCAGTAGCCGATGCGCAGCGGACCGAAGTTGAACGGCGCCCGTTCGTCGACGGCTTCGGGGCGCTCGCGGAACGCCACGGCGGAGATCGTCGACACGTGCAGGAAGCGGCGCACGTTCGCTTCGCGCGCGATCGCGGCGAGTGCTCCCGTGGCGTCGCGGTTGTCGGCGAACATCGCGGCGCGGTCCTCGCGGCGGAACGACACGCGCGCAGCGAGATGCACGACGACGTCGGCGCCGCGGCAGCCGGCGCGCAGCGCGTCCGCGTCGGCGAGGCGGCCGTCGATGCGTTCGACGGCGAGATCGGCGAGGTGTTCGGGGGACTGGTCGGGGCGAAGGAGGGCGCGCAGCCGGAAGTGCGGCGCGAGGTGCTTGGCGAGGTGGCGGCCGACGAAGCCGCTGACGCCGGTCACGAAGCAGATGGGGGGCATCGGTCGGGCGTGAAGGATGGCCGGCCGGGCGGATGGCGTCGCGTCCGTTCGCGCGGGCGTGGCACTCGGGCGCTGGCGAGAGCGGGGGAGGTCGCGCGCGCCGCCGTTGCCGGTGTCCCGCATTCCGAGCCGGGTGCTGGTGTGGACGCGGCGCCGGTCGCTACCGTCCCGCGCCCTGATGGACGTCATGACGATCGTGCTGTTCTGCGTCGGCCTCGCCGTCCTCGTCGTCGGGGCGAACTGGCTGGTGAAGGGCGCCTCCCGCCTGGCCGCTGCCGCCGGCGTCTCCGCGCTGGTGATCGGCCTCACCGTGGTCGCGTTCGGCACCAGCGCCCCCGAGCTCGCGGTCAGCGTGCAGTCGGCGTGGTCGGGGCAGGCCGACATGGCGGTCGGCAACGTCGTCGGCAGCAACGTCTTCAACGTGCTGTTCATCCTCGGCGCGTCGGCGCTGATCACGCCGCTGCTGGTGGCGCAGCAGCTCGTGCGCCGCGACGTGCCGATCATGATCGTGCTGTCGGTGGGGCTGTGGCTGATCGCGCGCGACGGGCAGCTGACGCGCATCGACGGCATCGCGATGGTCGCGCTCCTCGTCGTCTACACGGTCTGGATCATCCGCGTCAGCCGTCGCGAGACGAAGGCCGTCGAGGCCGAGTACGAAGCGGAGTACGGCGCCGCCGAGGCGGCGAAGTCCTCGGTGCTCGTGAACGTCGGCTTCGTGCTGGCCGGACTGGCGATGCTGGTGATCGGCTCGAACTGGCTGGTCGACGGCGCGGTCGCGTTCGCGCGCTGGGCCGGCGTCGACGAGGTCACGGTGAGCCTGACGATCGTCGCGGCCGGCACGTCGCTGCCCGAAGTCGCGACGTCGATCACGGCGGCACTCCGTGGCGAACGCGACATCGCGGTCGGCAACGTCGTCGGCAGCAACATCTTCAACGTGCTGTTCATCCTNNGGCAGCAACATCTTCAACATCCTGAGCGTGCTCGGCCTGTCCGCGGCGGTGAGTCCCGGCGGCCTCGCGGTGGCGCCGGCGATGGAGAACTTCAGCATCCCGGTGATGATCGCGGTGGCGGTGGCGTGCCTGCCCGTGTTCGCGCGCGGCTGGACGATCCCGCGCTGGCAGGGGGCGTTGTTCCTCCTCTACTACGGCGCCTACGCGGCCTACCTCGTGCTCGACGCCAAGCAGCACGCCGCCAAGGAAGAGTACGCGCGGGTCATGCTGTGGTACGTGATGCCGGCGACGGCGGTGCCGCTGCTGGGGAGCGTCGTGCTGGTGCTGCGGGGGGCTCGGGCACGTTCACGGGAATGAGGATCGCCTCGACGTGCCGCGC
>DDSQ01000012.1:0-2394 GCA_002343845.1 Planctomycetes bacterium UBA2386
CCGATCGTGCTGACCAGCCGTGCCGACAACGTGCGCTCGCGGCTGGCCTCGACTGCCGTGCTGGCACTGGTGGCGCACGCCCGCCGCCAGCCGCCGCAGCCGCGCTGACCCGCCAGGGCCACCACCGCCGACACGCCGGGGCCGCCGCCATGTCCGATGTCATCGTCGTCGTCAACGCCGGCTCGTCGAGCATCAAGTTCTCGCTGTTCGACGCGGCGGACCTGGGCCTGGTGCTGCGCGGGCAGGTCGAGTCGCTGTCGAGCGCCCCGCACTACCTCGCGCGCGACGCGAGCGGCGCGGTGCGTGCCGAGCGCCGCTGGCGCGCCGATCAGCAACTCGGCCACGACGGCGCGCTGGACTTCCTGCTCGAGGAGCTGCCCGTGGCCCTGCAGGGCCGCGCGATCCGCGGCGTGGGCCACCGCGTCGTGCACGGCGGGCTGCTGTACTCGCAGCCCGTGCGCGTCGACGCGCAGGCGCTGGAGGCGCTCGAGCGGTTCGTGCCGCTGGCGCCGCTGCACCAACCGCACAACCTGGCGCCGATCCGCCGCCTGCTCGAGCGCGCGCCGGCCATGCCGCAGGTGGCCTGCTTCGACACCGCATTCCACCGCAGCAACGCGGACATCGCGCAGATGTTCGGCCTGCCGCACGCGATGTTCGAGGACGGCATCCGCCGCTATGGCTTCCACGGCCTGTCCTACGAGTACATCGCCGGTGTGCTGCCGGCGCACTCGACACGCGCCGCCGCAGGCCGCACGGTGGTGCTGCACCTGGGCAACGGCGCCAGCATGTGCGCGCTGGACGGCGGCCGCAGCGTGGCCACGACGATGGGCTTCACCGCGGTCGACGGGCTGATGATGGGCACCCGCACCGGCAACCTCGATCCCGGCGTGATCCTCTACCTGATGGACCGACACGGGCTGGACGCGCGGGCCATCGAGAAGCTGCTGTACCACGAGTCGGGCCTGCTGGGCATCTCGGGGCTGTCGAGCGACATGCGCACCCTGCTCGCCTCGGACGCGCCGCGCTCGCGGCTGGCCATCGAGCTGTACGCCTACCGGATCCGCCGCGAGCTCGGCTCGCTCGTCGCCGCGCTGGGCGGGCTCGATGCGATCGTCTTCACCGCCGGCATCGGCGAGAACTCCGCGCCGATCCGCGCGCGCATCCTGCACGACGCGGCGTGGACCGGTGTGCGCTGCGACGAGGCCGCCAACGCTCGCGGCGGCCCGCAGATCAGCACGCCGGACTCGCCGGTGATCGCGCTGGCCATCCCGACCGACGAGGAAGCGACGATCGCCCGCCACACGCAGCGGCTGCTCGACGGCCGGCCCGGCACGCCCTGATCGCACGGCGACGCGTCGTCGCCCGTGCAGCCCGGCACCAGGCGCTCGGGCACGGCGGCAGCGGCTCGCCGTTCCCCGCCGCTGCTGCGGCTGCGCATCAGCGTCCGGCGGTTCCGGCGTCAGCTGCGGGCAACAGCTCGGCAAGGCGCCGCTTGGCGTCCTCGCGGGCTGCCGGGTCCGGGCCCACGGTCACGCCCTTGCCCGGGTCGACGCCGTTCGGCACGTCCGCCCGCACGCGCAGGCGGCCGGCGGGGTTGTCGAAGTCGTGGAACGCGCCCGGATAGCCGACGATCGCCGCCGGCTGGCCGGCACGCTGGAGCGCGGCGACCCACGCATGGCAAGGAGCTGCCGGGGTCCAGTCGTCGGCTTCGCCGATGAAGATGTGCAGCGGCGCGGCCAGCTGCAGCCGCTCGCCGCGTTCGGCAGCCCGGGCGAAGGCCGAGCAACCGGGATAGAACGCGATGGCCAGGCTGAACCGCCCCCGGGCCGCCGCCCCGGCGGTGAGCGTGGCCAGCGTCGTGCTGCCGCCGTGCGAGAAGCCCCACAGCACGATGCGCGAGGCGTCGATGTCGNNGTCGGGCCGTGCCGCGAGCCACGCGTGCGCCGCCAGCGCGTCGGCCATGCGATCGCGCGGGCGCACGCTGCGCTCGGCGTACGGCACCGTGCACACCTGGGTCAACCCGCGAGAGGTGAAGGACAGCGGGAAGAGCACCGCGTAACCCCGCTCGACCAGCCAGTCCGCCCACAGGCGATGCCGTGCGCTCGGTTCGTCTCGGGCGCCCACGCCGCCGCAGCCATGCAGCATCACGACCGCCGGGCGGGGCCCGGCCTCGGAGGACGGCGGGGCCAGGAAGAGCGCCGCCAGCGGCCGGCCCTGCAGGTGCCCGGCCGGCAGCTCGAGCCTGTCGACGCGCGCAGGCGCGGCGAGGGCGAGCGATGCGACGAGCGGCACGCCGACGGCCGCGACGAGAGCCGGGGTCTTCATGCGTGCTCCCGGGTGACCCGGCCGCCGGGGACGGCCCGGTCAGCCGCAGACGAACTGCAGCAGCCGCAT
>DDSQ01000012.1:2471-2744 GCA_002343845.1 Planctomycetes bacterium UBA2386
TCGCGGATGCGCTCGCGCGACTCGGCCGGATGGCGCGACTGCACTGCGGCGCCGTGGCCGCGCATCACGTCCACCGTCAGGGCACCGGTGTCCAGGGCCTGCACCTCGGCGCACAAGGCCTCGTCGCCGCTGACGAAGGCCACCGGCACGCCCTCCAGGGCCGCGGTCCAGGCGTGCAGCTGGTACTCGGAGACCCACTGGCCGTTGACCCGGATGCCCAGCAGGTTGCCCGAGCTCAGCGTGTGCGCGAGCGGGTTGCCGCCCTTGGCGCCG
>DDSQ01000114.1 GCA_002343845.1 Planctomycetes bacterium UBA2386
GGTACATCGAGAACCTGCCGAAGGACCCGTGGGACCACGACTACGAACTGCGCCAGGGCAACACGATGGACGACTGGGAAGTGATCAGCCCGGGCCCCGACGGCCTGAGCGGCACCGAAGACGACATCTCCAGCAAGACGACCAAGGATAAGTAGCCGCAGTGCAACGACCGGCCCGAGCGATCGTCGGCCGCCCGCGCCTCGCGCGGGGGTTCACGCTCATCGAGTTGCTGGTCGTGATGATGATCCTGGCGCTGTTGTTCGCGCTGGTGCTCCCCAACCTCGGCGCCCTGGTGCCGTCGGCGCGCCTGCGCAGCAGCGGGGCCCAACTCCGCCGCGAGATCGACTGGGTGCGCAGCGAGGCGCGCATCCAAGGCAAGCGCATGGCGATGGAGTTCGACCTCGTCCGCGGGATCTACCGCGTCGTTTACCCGCCCGAACAGCGCCTGACGCGCGACCAGGAAGCCAGCACCCTCGAAGAACGGCCCGACCAGTGGCAGGAACTGCAGACCGACGTGCAGTTCGTCGGCGCCGGCGACGGCAAGGCCGGCCTGACCAGCAAGGGGCTCTACCGGCTGGCATTCGACGAGTACGGCTTCACCGGCGACCAGGTGCTGGTGCTCGGCCTCGTCAGCGACCCGACCAAGACATGGTCGCTGACGATCCAGGGATTGAGCGGCAAGGTGACCGTGCACGAATCGGAGACCGGCGAGAAGCCGATCCCGCCCGCACTCAACGAGGGAGCGTTCTGACCATGACCTCGCCCGCCAGCGAACGGGGATTCACCCTGATCGAAGCGATGGTCGCGCTGGCGATCGTCGCGGGGACGGTCATCTCCTTCATCGGCGTCCGCACCCAGGCGTTGATCGACGCGACGCAAGCGCGCAACTGGCGGCTCGCGCGCGAACTCGCCGAGGAGAAGATGGCCGAACTGCAGGCCGGCGCGCGCGAGACGCCGCCGCAGTCCGGCGAACGCCTGCCATTCCCGAACTACGCAGGCTGGAAGTACCAGATCGAGATCGGTGAGAGTCGCGTGGCCGACCTCGAGGCCGAGATCGACGCCGACGCCGCGGGCGGCGACGCCGGGGCGACCGAACGGCTCGACTGGCAACGCGACCGCGAGAACTACCGGCGCGCGCAGAGCCGCGGCCTGTCTGCCGCCGAGTACGACGAGCAGCGCCTCGAGGACGTGAGCGCGCGACTGGCCGAGAAGGCGCCGAGCGCCACCGAGTTCGAGGAAGTCGCCGTCGCGGTGTTCTTCCCCAAACTCGATCCGACCTTCGAGGGTCAGCAGGAGGCGCTGCTGATCAAAGCGCGCCTGTCGACGCTGGCGATCTCGGGCCTGACGCCCGAGCAGGCCATGGCCGTGGCGGAGAGCAAGGGACAAGGATCGGCTGACGCCCCGAGCGTTCCAGGCGGTGGCAACCCAGGCGGTGGCGGCACAGGCGGCGGCGCCCCAGGTGCCGGCGACACCGGTGGCAGGTGACCATGCACGGAGACGACATGCACGACCGGACGATGCGCGGGTTCACGTTGGTCGAAGTGCTGCTCGCGGTGGCCATCACCGCGACGGTGATGCTCACGATCGCGACGGCCTTCCACGTGATGCTGAACGCGCGCGACATCGTCGACGACCTCGCCGACTCGACCGAAGCCGGGCCGCGCATCCTGAACCTGATCGAGCGCGACCTCCAGGGCATCTGGACGCACAACGTGCACAACAACGCGGTCTTCCGCGGGCGCGACATGGACGTGCAAGGGCGCGACGCCGACCGGCTCGACTTCCTGACCACGACCGATGCCGTGGGCGTCGTGTTCGACCTGCAGAACCTGCCGCGCAAGCCGACGGTCTGCGAGGTCGGTTACTGGTTCAAGCCCAACAAGGACTACCGCGACGTCTTCGAGATGTGGCGCCGCGAGGATCCGATGGTCGACGACGAGTTGATCACGCAGGGCAGCTTCCAACTCGTGCACGACCGCGTGAAGTCGTTCAAGGTCACGTACTACCGGACGCTCGGTTACGAGGCGAAGGAGGAGTACGAGTGGGACAGCGCGGTCGAGGACGCGCTGCCCAAGCGCATGAAGATCGAGTTCACGATCGAGCGCAAGCGCAGCAGCCGGAACGTCGTCAGCGACCTCGAGATCGACGACTTCGAAGGCGCCGAGAAGACCTACGTGCGCCACTTCGTGTTCGACCGTCGCTTCGACAACATCCTGGCCGCGAACACGGCGCGCATCCCGGTGTTCCCGCCGGAGCCGGAACCGCCGGCGACCGGCGGCGACGGCGGCGACGGCGGTAGCGAAGGCAGCGGCCCGGCCGGGCCGGTCACCGGTGGCCCGGGCGGCCCGACCATCCCCGGGGGACGCCCGCCCGAAGGCGGGCGCGGCGGCAAGCCGGGCGGGGCCGGCGGCCAACAGCCGGGGATCCCGGGGCGCGCCCCCGGTCAGGGCAAGCCGCCGAACGTGCCCGCAGCACCGCCCGGCTTCGACATCGGCCAGTTCCTGAACGGACTCGGCGGTGGCGGCGGTGGCGGTGG